>CAZKWG010001107.1:0-1888 GCA_964556105.1 uncultured Enterobacterales bacterium
GAGGCGACCGATACCGCGAGAAGATGAAGCCGCTCAGCACGATGGAGAGGCCGCGTGACCGCAGCGACCCGGACCGCGCCCACGCGTGGCCTCGCCCTCGGCCCTTTCTGCGAGGCCGAGGCCACTTGATAGGCGTGATGTCGTGCATACATTCCGATTGAGCTGGCGGAACTGGCAGACGCTGCAGCCTTGCAAGCTGCTGACCTCACGGTCGTAGGGGTTCAAGTCCCCTGCTCCCCATCAAGCCCCCTCTAGGGTTCGCCCGGGAGGGGGCCTCATCGTTCGGAGAGGGCTTCTACCGCGATCCAAAGCGTGTCGACCCGCTCCTCGAGCGCCTGCTTGCGCTCTGGCAGATCCTCACCCTCGAGCAGGCCGACCAGCTGCTGAAACGCGTCGACCTCAGCCCGGCACTCGAGCAGGGCGATCCTTTCCTCGGCGACGTTCGGCAACAGCTCCGCTGGAGCCGCACGCAGCTCGACGACCCGGCGACCAAGCCCGCGGACCAGCGTGCGTCAGGGCAGCGCGAGACCTTCACCGCGAGCGGCTGTGTTGAGCGCGTCGTCGAACGCCAGGAATTGCACCTGCTCACCGGACTCGGCGGCCAGGCGGAGCGCGGAGGCGAGGTGAACCGCGTCGTACGCGCGGAGGTAATGGCGCTCGGCGAGGCCGGCGGCATGCTGAAGCAGCTCCGGGACCGTCTCAACCACGGTCATCCGCGCGAACTCGGTCAGAAAAAGCGCCCTCAGACGAGAGGCCTCCCCCGCGGCGAGCCCCGCGCCCCGATGGGCTCGCGCGAGCGCCCCGCGCACCTCAACCTCGGTGAGCGCCGAGGTCGCGCAGTCCGTCGCCGCGTCTACGAGCCGCCGCGTCGTGATCGAGTTCAGCTCGGGCTTGTAGAGCTTCACCAACGCGCTGCTGTCGATATACAGAAGCCTCAACGCCGACCTTCCAGGACAAGGTCGGCGAGCTCACCCGCCATCTCGACAGGCTGGGTCGAGCCCTGTGGCTTCGCGGTGCCCCATCGAATCGCCGATCTCGGCGGCGCGGGAGGCGGACCCTCGGGCTTCGGAGCGGGCTGGGTGGGCATCTGCACCTCCAGATGAAGTCTATCCGGAAGGGGTCGTAGATGTCCTGGAGCGAAACGGGCAGGCGGTGCTGGTGGTGCTGACGGCGCCTGATTCGCCGGACTCGCCACCATCATCCGCCGCCATCCTCACGCCCGCCACCCGGCAAAGTGCTGCCCAGCCGCACGAGATCCGCCCAGGGCGCGAAGACCTCCTCCGGGCGCAGCGGGCCGCTGTCGGGGCGCTCCTCCGTGGTCGCCATGAACGCCGTGCTCTGCGCGCGGGAGAGCCCGCCGTGCGAGGCCACCTGCCCGCCGCGCAGGAGGGAGGCGGCGTAGACCAGGGTGGGGCCGTAGGTGAAGCCGTCCTGCATGGAGAAGAGGACCTGCGCGGGCCACTCGACCAGGTCCGTGAGCCCATGGCGGACGCGGATGGGCGCGAGCGGAAAGGCGTGCTGCCAGGTGTGGCGAACCAGCGCGCGCTCCTCGATCCAGCCGCCGCCCAGCGCCTTCCAGACCGGAGCGTAGCCGAGCGGATCGCCCACCTCGGGCTCATAGAGGTAGCGGCTGCCCTCCCAGCGGATGCGCGCGGAGGCGAGCCCGTTGCCCACCGCGTAGACCCGCGCGCCGTCTCCATCCCGCGAGAACGCGAGCTCGACGCCCGTGACGTGGGCGATGGCCTCCGCCACCTCGGCGGCGCTCTCCGGCGCGCACCAGGCGCCGCCGCCGCCCACATCGCCCAGCGGGACGAGATGGACGCCGCGACGGCCGGTGCGGCCAGGGGTGAAGCCGGAGACGGCCAGCATCCGCTCGACGTCCTTGACG
>CAZKWG010001108.1:0-1888 GCA_964556105.1 uncultured Enterobacterales bacterium
GGATGAGCACGGTCTTGCCGACGCCGGCGCCGCCGAAGAGGCCGATCTTGCCGCCGCGGGTGTAGGGGGCGAGGAGGTCGATGACCTTGATGCCCGTGACGAACATCTCGACCGCGGTGCTCTGCTCGGTGAAGTCCGGCGGGCTGCGGTGGATGGGGCTGGTCTTCTTCTCGCCCACCGGGCCGAGATCGTCCACCGGCTCGCCGATGACGTTGATGATGCGGCCGAGCACCTCGCGGCCTACCGGCATCGAGATGGGGGCCCCCGTGTCGCGGACCGTGGCGCCGCGGACGAGGCCGTCGGTGGTGTCCATCGAGATGGCGCGGACCATGTTCTCGCCGAGGTGCTGCGAGACCTCCAGCGTCAGGTTCTCGGCGCGATCGCTGATGAAGCTGTTGGACACCTTCAGCGCCGAGTAGATGGACGGCAGGGCGCCGGGCTGGAACTGAACGTCCACGACCGGACCCATGACCTGGACGACCTTGCCGAAGTTGGCTTCCATGGGGGACTCCTTGAATACTTTTGGAGGGGCGCGGCGTGCCGGCGTACCGGACTACAGCGCCTCGGCGCCAGAGACGATCTCGATGAGCTCTTTGGTGATGTAGGCCTGACGCGCCCGGTTGTACTGCAGCGTGAGCGCGCTGATGAGCTCGCTGGCGTTGCGGGTCGCGTTGTCCATGGCGGTCATCTGCGCGGCCTGGAAGCCCGCCTCGGTCTCGAGGAAGGCCTGCAGGAGGCGACCGCGGAGGGCCATGGGGAGCAGCTCGCCCAGGATCTCACCGCCCGCGGGCTCGAAGATGTAGTCGCCCGTGCTGGCGCCGGCGTCGGCCGGCTGCTCCAGACGCATGGGCAACACCTGCTCGAAGGTGGCCTTCTGGACCATCACGCTTCGGAATTCGTTGTAGGCGAGGATCGCGCAGGAGTAGCTGTTCGTCTTGAGCTGGACGACCAGGTTCTCCATCAGCTTGTCGGCGGTCGCCGCGAACTTCGGCGGGGTGATCCCGACGTTCGCTTCGACGACGTTGTAGTTGCGCTTCTCGAAGTAGGCCTTGGCCTTCTTGCCGTAGGTGATCAGCCGCACCTTCTTGCCGCTCTGGCCGAGCGCGTCGATGCGCTCCTGCGTGGCGCGGCAGAGCTGCGTGTTGAAGGCACCGCAGAGACCACGATCGGAGGTGATGACCACCACCAGAACATCGGTCTGGTTGGTGGGCTGGCTCATCAGCTCGTGCTCGACGTCACCGGCGGCCACGACCACGCGGTCCAGCACCCGCTTCAGCGTGCGCTGATAGGGGCGGGCCGCGTTCGCCGCGTCCGTCGCCTTCTTCAGCTTGGCGCCGGCCACGAGCTTCATGGCCCGGGTGATCTGCCGGGTGTTCTTCACCGACTGGATGCGCCGGCGGATGTCACGCAGCGAAGGCATGGTTCCGTCCTAGCGCTTGTAGGTGGCCTTGAAGTCGGCGATGGCCTTCTCGATGCGCTTCTCGAGATCGTTCTTCTTGAGCGTGCCCTCGCGGGCGAGCTCGCTGACCAGGCCGGCCTGGTTCGCGTTCATGTGATCCGTCAGCGCGCGGATGAAGGGGATGACGTCGCCCACGGCGAGCGAGTCGCAGTGCCCCTTGACGCCGGCGAGGATCTGGATGACCTGCATCTCGACCGTCACCGGGCTGGACTGCGGCTGCTTGAGGATCTCGACGAGGCGCGCGCCGCGGGTGAGCTGGCGCTGGGTGACCGCGTCGAGGTCCGAGCCGAACTGCGCGAAGGCCTGGAGCTCGCGGTAGCTGGCCAGCGTGAGCTTCAGCGTACCGGCGACCTCCTTCATCGCCTTGATCTGCGCCGAGGCGCCGACGCGCGACACCGAGATACCGACGTTCACCGCGGGGCGGACGCC
>CAZKWG010001109.1:0-1881 GCA_964556105.1 uncultured Enterobacterales bacterium
GCGGCGCGACGCGGGTGCTGGCGGAGGTCCCGCCGGTGCGCTTCCGGACCCTGGTCCTGCGCCAGGTGCAGGCCGACGCGGAGCGCCTCCGTCTGGAGGCCGAGCGCGCGCGCCTCGCGGAGAGCTGCCGCGACCCGGCCGTCTGGCCGCCCTTCGAGATCCAGCTGCTGCGCCTCGGCGACCAGGACTGGCGCGTCCACCTGGACCTGGACCTGATGACGGTAGACGCGAGCGGCGTTCTGCGCCTCGTCGACGAGTGGGGGCACCTCTACAACCAGGAGTCGTTGCCGCCGCTGACGCTCAGCTTCCGAGACTACCGCCTCGCCGTCGCCGCGTCGGAGGACGGCCCGGCCGCCCAGCGCGCCCGTCGCTACTGGGAGGACCGGCTGGAGCGCCTCGCCGGCCCGCCGGAGCTGCCCGCCGCCTCCACCACGGTGAAGACCACCCCCACCCGGCGCGTGCTGACGCTGAGCGCCGAGCGCTGGGAGCGCCTGCGCGACCGGGCCCGCGGCCGCGGCCTCACGCCGAACGCGGCGCTGGCCATGGCCTTCTCCGCCGCCCTGGCCGCCTTCTCCGTGGGCGACGACCACACCCTGACCCTGACCCTCTTCGACCGCCAGCCCCTGCACCCCGAGGTGGGCCAGATCGTCGGCGAGTTCACGAGCACCCTCCTGCTCGAGGTGCGCGGCCGGACGGGCAGCTTCGCCGAGCGGGCGCGCGCCCTCAACGATCAACTGAGGGTGGATCTCGACCACGCCGCCTGGCCGGGCGTGTCGGTGGTGCGGGAATACAATCGACGTCGCGGCGGCCTGACCACCTTCCCGGTGGTGTTCACCTCGACCATCGGCGCCCGCGCCGGCTCGAGCGCCTGGCTGGGGCGCCAGGTCTGGGGCGTCTCCCAGACGCCGCAGGTCTACCTGGACCATCAGATCTTCGAGGAGGCGGGCGGCCTGCGCATCCACTGGGACACGGTGGACGCCGCGCTGCAGCCGGGGATCATGGCCGCCATGTTCGCCGCCTGGTCGGCCCTGGTCGAGCGCCTCGCGGACGAGGAGGAGGCCTGGGATCGGCCGGTCGGAGCGCTGCTTCCCGTGGAGCAGGCGCAGGTGCGGCGCGCCGTGAACACCTGGGACGGCGAGCCCGCCCGCGACACCCTGCACGGGCCCTTTGTGCGGCAGGCGGCAAAGACGCCGGACGCGGTCGCGGTGGAGGGACCGGCGGGGAAGCTGAGCTATGGCGCGCTGGAGCGGGCGAGCCGGCGGCTGGCGGGGGCGATCCTGGCGGCGCCGGAGCGGGCTCCTCTGGTCGCCGTGCTGCTGCCCAAGGGTCCCGATCAGGCCGTGGCGACGCTCGGGATCCTGCGGGCCGGTCTGGCTTATCTGCCGGTGGACCCCGAGCTTCCCGCGGCCCGTGTCCGCGCGCTGCTCGACGACGGCGGCGTGCGGGTGGTGGTCAGCGACGCGGCCACGCTCGCCCGGCTCGCAGGAGCGCTGCCCGAGGGTCTGATCGCGATCGATCTGGCGCAAACGAAGGACGAACCTGTCTCGGCGAGCCAGGATGTCGCAGGCGAGGCGCGCAGAGCGAGACCGCCAAGACGCCAAGGGCGCCAAGGGAGCGCCCGATCTTGGCGTCCTTGGCGCCTTGGCGGTTCCGTCGTCCCTCGCCGTCTCCGGGTCTACCGGCGTGTTCACATCGACGACCGGGCTGGCGCGCTGCCCGAGGTGGACCCCTCCGCCCTGGCCTACGTGATCTACACCTCCGGCTCCACCGGGAAGCCGAAAGGCGTGATGATCAGCCATGAAGCGGCCTGGAACACTGTTAACGATGTCAACGAGCGGCTGGGGGTAGGACCTGCTGACCGCGTCCTCGCCCTCTCCGCCC
>CAZKWG010001110.1:0-1881 GCA_964556105.1 uncultured Enterobacterales bacterium
CGCGAACCCCGCTTGGGGATCGATCCGCTCTCCCGCGCGAACCAGGCCGCGGCTTCCTGAGAAACTCACCCCGGCTCGGGGGCAGGGTCGGCGGCCTGAACCAGCTGATATCCGAGCTTGCTGGCTCGACGTTGTAGACCGCGCACGACCCGTGCGCGGTGGTTCTCATCGTAGGCTTCAGCGCCAAGGTCACGGTAGCGGAGGCCATGGCGGAGGGTGTTGTAGAACAGCACGGCGATCTTGCGGGCGGTCGCGGTGATGGCCTTGGCCTTGCCGATGCGCGCCCCCAGCCGCCGGTAGAAGGCGCCGAGCGCGGTCTCGGTACGGCCCGCCCCCAGGGCTGCGAGTCGGAACAGGTAAGCGGCCCGGCTCCCGGATCGTCGGGTGCGCGAGCTCAGCAGCTTGCCGCCGGAGACCTTGTTGCCTGGCGCCAGCGTCAGCCAGGAGGTGAAGTGTTGCACGGTGGGCCAGCGCGTCATGTCGTCACCGCACTCGCCGATGAGCTGCAGCGCGACGTAGGGGCCTATGCCGTGGATCTGGGTGAGATCGACGCCCAGGAGCAGGTAGAGCGCTGCGCGCACGTCGAAGGCGGGCTCGTTGTCCGAGCGTCCGCGATGGCGGGGCTTGGGCTGCGGCTCCTCGGGTGGTTCGGAGGCCACGTTGAGGGCCGCGAGGGTGCGCTCGATCTCGGCATCGCAGGAGGCGATCTTGCCGCCATAGACGTCGTAGAGCTCGACAGCGTGGCGGAGCGCAAGCAGGTGCTCGGGACGGTAGTTCCCACAGAGGGCCGCTGCGATGACCTCGACCGGCTCCTTGCAGCGGACGTCCCGCATCGCGGCCAACCGGGTCGGATCGCGCTCCCCGTCGAGAATCGCCTTGAGGATGCGCATGCCGGTCATGCCGGTGATGTCGCTGACGACATGGTGGAGCTGCAGGTTCATCTGCAGGAGCGCCTTCTGCATGTGCTGGATGTGCGACGCTCGGTACTGAGACAGCCGCTCGCGATGACGAAGCAGCGCCTTCAACGCGGCGACCTCGTCTCGCGGGCGAAAACTCCCGCGGAGCAGGCCGTACTGGTGGAGCCGCTGGAGCCACTGCGCGTCGTTCATGTCCGTCTTGCGACCCGGAACGTTCTTCGCGAAGCGCGCGTTGACCAGCAGCACCTCGAAGCCGCGGGCCTCCAGAATCTCGTAGACGGGGATCCAGTAGACGCTGGTGGACTCCATCGCCACCGTGCTGATCCCCACGGACTGCAGCCAGTCCGCCAGTTGCTGTAGATCCGTCGTGAAGGTGCCGAAGGTGCGCACCGGCTCGGCATCTCGATCAGCCGCCACCGCGACCGCGTGGAAGCGTGAGCCGATATCGACGCCAGCAGCGTTGCGATGGACGACGGGGAGATCAGGTTCCTTGGGGGTCTTCAGCTTGGGGTTCGCCATGCCTGCCTCGGAGAGTGGGGGGAACCCTGCGGGCGGGATGGTGGAAGATGTATTTTCCTGAACGGGATCGCCGAAGCGTCACCACCTGCAAGTCCACGGACATCCCTGGACCATGTTTTCTGACGGGCTCTCGAAGTCACCAGAAAGACGTCGGCCTCTCCCACAGGGAGCTTCTCCCTATGTGCTCCCGAGTTTCTGGCCCAAAGGTCTGGCTCCCCAAAGGACAGTTTTTTAGGATCTCCTTCTCTTCTCGCTCGATCTCAAGCTGCAGCTCGATCTCGCGGATGCGGCGATCCTTGTCCGCCTGGGTCAGCCCGCCCTTGCCGCGATCGATGGCGTCGGCACGCTCCACCCACTCGCGAATTGTCTTGACACTTGGCTCATATTCACGTGATAGCGTCTCGGGGCTCTGGCCCGCACGGACGAGGTCGACGAGGCGCTGACG
>CAZKWG010001111.1:0-1881 GCA_964556105.1 uncultured Enterobacterales bacterium
GCTTCGCCGAGGACCCGGAGAAGCTCGAGCTGGCCACCGGGCTGGCGCGCCTGCTCGCGCCGCTGCTGGCAGGGCTCTCGGTGGCGAGCCTGTTCAGCGCCATGCTCAACGTGCGCGGGCGCTTCTTCCTGCCCGCGCTGGCGCCCTCGCTGCTGAGCGTGGCGAGCATCCTGGCCTGCCTCTTCGCCGACACCTGGGAGCGCTGGACCCACACGCCGGCCATCGGCGCCGTCGCCGCCGCCACGACCGGCGCCGGGCTGCTGACCGCGCTGGTGCAGCTCCCGGCGCTGCGACGCGAGGGCTACCGGCTGCGACCGCACCTGCGCGGACACCCCGCCCTGGGGCGCGCGCTCAAGTTCGGCGGCGCGGCGCTGCTGGGGATCGGCGCCGTTCAGCTGAACCTGATCGTCGAGACCCAGCTGGCCAGCCGCTTCGGCGATGGGCCCGTGAGCTGGTTGACCCTGGGCTTCCGGCTGGTGCAGCTGCCGCTGTCGGTGGTGGCGGGCAGCGTCGCCGTGGCGGGGCTGGCGGGGGTGAGCATGCACCTGGCCCGACAGGAGCAGCAGCAGGCCCGCGGGGCGCTGGCCCGGATGCTCTCGCTGAACAGCTTCCTGGTGGCGCCGATGGCGGTGGGGATGGGGCTGCTGGCCGAGCCGCTGGTGCGCATGTTCTTCGAGCGCGGGGCGTTCGGCGCGGCGGACACGGTGGCGACGGCGGCGGTGATGCGCATGTACGCGCTGGCGGTGATGGGGATCTGCCTGCACCGCGTGGTGGTGCCGCTCTTCTTCGCGCTGGGCGACCCCTACCTGCCGATGCGGCTCTCCGTCGGCGGCATGTTGCTCAAGCTGCCGGTCGCGCTGCTGTGCACCGACGTCCTGGGCCTGGGAGTGGCGGGGCTGCCGCTCTCCCACGCGATCCTGGTGAGCGCCGAGGTGGCGGCCCTGCTCTGGGTGCTCAGCCGACGGGTCAGCGGCCTGGGTCCTGGGTTCTGGCGGCAGCAGGCGGTGATCGGCCTCTGCTGCCTGGGGCTGGCGGGCGGCGTGATCCTGGCCATGCCGCTGGCCGAGCGGGGCGCGCTCGGGGTGCTGGCGGTCTGCGCGCTGGGGGCCGGGCTCTACGCGGCGCTGGCTCTGATCCTGCGCGTGCCGGAGACGGACTTCGTCCTGCACAAGCTGCGGCGCCTGCTGCCGCCGCCGCCGCCAGGGCGCCCGTGATCCGCGCCCGCCTGAAGGTGCTCTACGGGCTCGTCGCGCCGAGGTCGGCCGAGGTGGACGGGCTGCGCCTGCAGCTGCCGCCGGGCGTGCTGGACCCCTGCCTGTTCCGCACCGGCGCCTGGTTCGCGCGCCACGTCGCCGCGGCCACACGCGCCGACGAGCGTCTGCTGGACCTGGGCTGCGGCAGCGGGGTGGTGGGGATGCTGGCCGCGCGGCAGGGCGCGCAGGTGACGGCGATCGACCTGGACCCTCAGGCGGTGCGCGCGGCGCGCTCGAACGGGATCGCGGACGCGCGCCAGGGCGACCTCTTCGCGCCCCTGCGCGGCGAACGTTTCGACCGGATCTGCTTCAACCCGCCCTACCTGCGCGGGCCGGCGCGCGGGCGCCCCTACGGTCGCGCGCTGTACGGCGGCGCGAAGCTGGAGCTCGTCGCGCGCTTCGCGGTGGAGGTGCGCGCCCACCTCGCGCCCGGCGGCGAGGTCTGGCTGGCCTGGTCGGACCGCGCGCCGCCCGCTGGACCGCTGCTGGGGGACCGCTGGGCCCTGCGCCTCGCCGAGGAGGTAGACGACGAGCGCCTGGAGATCTGGACCCTGGACGCCTGAGCGGCGAGCGCCCAAAAGACGAGACCCCGACAGGGTGACCTGCCGGGGCCTCGAGGGACAGCGAA
>CAZKWG010001112.1:0-1881 GCA_964556105.1 uncultured Enterobacterales bacterium
CGGCGCGCTGCTCGGCGACCGCATCCGCATGAACGCCATCGGCGGCGGCCAGGTCTTCATGCGCTCGCTCGCCACCCGCGACTCCTCGAGCGAGCTCTCCAGCGGCCTGCGCGGCGCCATCGCCCTCTGCCGCGCCGCCGGCTTCGGCGTGATCTTCGTGGAGACCTCCGGCATCGGCCAGGGCGACTCCGCCGTCATGCAGGTGGCCGATATCGGCGTCTACGTCATGACCCCGGAGTTCGGCGCGCCCAGCCAGCTCGAGAAGATCGACATGCTCGACTTCGCCGAGCTGGTCGTGGTCAACAAGTTCGACCGCCGCGGCGCCGAGGACGCCCTGCGCGACGTGCGCAAGCAGGTGCGGCGCAACCAGAAACGTTTCGAGGCCAGAGACGACGAGCTCCCCGTCTACGGCACGATCTCGTCGCAGTTCGCCGATCCGGGCGTCAACGCCGCCTACCTCGGCCTGCTCTCGCGGCTCGCCCTGCGCACCGGGCGCCCCTGGCCCTCCCGCCTCCCCGACCCGGGCAGCAAGGTCACGCCGCCCCGCCAGCGCCTCATCCAGGCCAGCCGGGTTCGTTACCTGGGCGAGATCGCCGACACCGTGCGCGGCTACCACCGCTGGGTGAACGAGCAGGGCGCCCTCGCCTCCCGACGCCATGCGCTGGTCAGAGGCTCCCACGAGCTGGTCGAGCCCGAGCACGCCGCGGCGCGCGAGAGGCTGCTCAGCGTCGCCGAGCACCTGGAGGGCCTGCTGGCGCCCGAGTCCCGCGCCGCCTTGGAGGGCTGGGACGACAAGATCGCCCGCTACAGGGCCAGGGAGCTGGTCTACGGCGTCCGCGGCCAGGAGATCCGCCAGCCGCTCACCTTCCAGACGCTCTCGGGCATCGACGTCCCCCGCGTCGCCGTCCCCCGCTACCGCGACCACGGCGACCGCGTGCGCTGGAGCCTGCTGGAGAACGTGCCCGGCGAGTTCCCTTACACCGCCGGCGTCTTCCCGCTCAAGCGCCGCGCCGAGGAGCCGAAGCGCATGTTCGCCGGCGAGGGCGGCCCCGCGCGCACCAACGCCCGCTTTCATTTCCTCTGCAAGGGGGAGCCCGCCCACCGGCTCTCCACCGCCTTCGACTCCGTCACCCTCTACGGCGAGGACCCCGATCGCCGACCGGACATCTACGGCAAGATCGGCGAGAGCGGCGTGAGCATCGCCACCCTGGACGACATGCGCGTGCTCTACGGCGGCTTCGATCTCTGCTCGCCCAGCACCTCGGTCTCCATGACCATCAACGGGCCCGCCCCCGTCCTGCTGGCCATGTACTTCAACACCGCCATCGACCAGCAGCGCGACGCCTTCCGCCTGAGCCAGGGCCGCGACCCCGATCCGACCGAGGACCGCGCCCTGGTGGACCGCACGTTGAGTGTGGTGCGCGGCACCGTCCAGGCGGACATCCTCAAGGAGGATCAGGCTCAAAACACCTGCATCTTCTCCGTGGACTTCGCGCTGAAGATGATGGGCGACGTCCAGAGCTGGTTCATCGATCACAAGGTCCGCAACTACTACTCGGTCTCGATCAGCGGCTACCACATCGCCGAGGCCGGCGCGAACCCCATCTCCCAGCTGGCGTTCACCCTGGCCAACGGCTTCACCCTCGTCGAGTATTACCGCGGGCGCGGCATGGCGGTGGACGCCTTCGCGCCCAACCTGAGCTTCTTCTTCTCCAACGGCATGGACGCCGAGTACACGGTGATCGGGCGCGTCGCCCGCCGCATCTGGGCCGTCACGATGGCCCGCCTCTACGGCGCCGGCCCGCGCAGCCAGCAGCTCAAGTACCACATCCAGACCTCCGGCCGCTCGCTGCACGCCCGCGAGATCCAGTTCAACGACAT
>CAZKWG010001113.1:0-1877 GCA_964556105.1 uncultured Enterobacterales bacterium
CGGGGCTCAGGGCGCGGTCCAGGATGAAGGCCTCGACGAAGTCCGGCGTCTGGAGCAGGGCGTAGCGGTCGCGCACCCCCTCGTCCAGCCGCTCGTACACGTCGCCCAGGAAGCGGGTGTCGCCCGACAGGTCCACGCCGCCCAGGCGGGCGGGGTCGCGGCAGAGGGCCAGCAGCTCGCTGGCCATGTCCGGGCTGGGCGCCAGGATCCACACCGGGTTGTGGTTCGGGTCGAAGACGTCCCGCACGGCCCGGTGGCGCGACAGCTCGCGGAACAACAGCAGCAGGTAGTCGGTGTCGGTGAGGAAGGGCGCCAGGCCGCGCAAGAGCCCGCGGTGATCGCCGCCGACGTCCTTGAGGCGCGGCGGCAGCAGGCCGCGGTCCTCCAGCGTGCGCACGAAGAGCAGGCTGAGCAGCCAGGCGGCGCCGATCTGCACGACGCGGCCGTCCACCCACACCTCGAATGGATCGGCGGTGCGGCGGGCGCGGGCCTCGGCGGCGTGCTCTTCCCGCAGCGCGGCGGAGACGGCGGGGTCGGCGGCGCGGGCGGAGAGGTCGGCGACCAGGCGGACCAGGGCGGGGCTCAGGTGACCGAGGAGGGCGGCGGTGTTGACGGTCATGGCTGCTCTCTCAGGGTCTGGTCGATCCAGATGCGGGGGGCCCGCAGGCGCTGGCCGGGGAAGACGGGCACGGACAGGTCGCCGGAGGGGTGGCGCAGGGTGGGGCTCTGGCCGTCGTCCCAGCTCGGGACCAGCAGCCAGACGGCGGCGCCGTCCTCGGCGTCCACGGTCTGGACGAGGCGGTCCAGGGCGGCGCGCTGCTGGTAGCGGGCCAGCAGGCCGGGCCAGATGACGAGGCGCGGACGGGCGCGACCCGCGGGGCTCAGCCAGCGGTCCAGGACGGATCGCACAACGGGGGTGACGAACAGGTCGATGAAAGCGGACCAGTGGGGGCCGGCGGGGCCGGCGCGGTCGACGCTGAGGAGGAAGCCCAGGTCGGCCTCCTCCTCTACAACTCTGGCTTTTATTCCCGCCCACAGCTCGGCGTCCAAGGAGCTGACCTCCAGGTCGCGGATGGCCTGGCGCAGGGCCCGGATGGCGCGGGCGCTCTGGCCGGCGCTGACCTGGATGGCGCGGAAGCTGCCCTTCTCGGCGCTGTACCGGAGCGAGAGCAGGAAGTGGTCCACCCGGGCGCCGGGGGGCTCGGAGGCGGTGGTGCTGGGGGCGGAGGCGGGCCCGTCCATGGCGGACAGGGTCAGGCCGGCGGCCCCGGGGCGCAGCCAGGCGCCGCGGTCGGTGGACCAGCACAGGCCGATGCGCTCCAGCAGGGGGTCCAGGGCGGGGCGGTCGGGCAGGGGCTCGGCGTTGGGGTAGCGTGCGGCGACGCGGGCGCGGATCTGGGCGGTGCTGAGCTCGGATCCCAGCATGGCGGCGGCCAGCTCCAGGGCGCGGGCGGCGGGCAGGCCCCGGCGGTACAGCTCGAGGCGCGGGGAGAGGGCGGCGGAGGTGCTGGCGGAGGCAGCGCGCTGGACGAGGGCCTCGGGCGGCAGGGCGTCCAGCGGCGCCCGGGCGTGGGCGCGCAGGGCGGCGGCGGCGGCGTCGAGCGGGGTGGGGTTCTCGTCCTGAGCCAGGCGGTCGGCGAGGCGGCCGAGGGCGTGCAGGGCGTCGAGATCGCCAGAAGCGCGGGCCAGCCAGGCGTGTTCGCCGAGCAGGCGCCAGCAGAAGGGCGGATCGGGGATGTGGACCTCGGTGCCGAAGCGCACCAGGGCCACGGCCTGGGTCAGGGCGGAGGCGTCGCTCACCAGCTCGGGGGCGGCGGCCTCGAGCAGGGCGCCGGCGACCTCGGGGATGGGGGCGACGGGGCCGCAGCGATCGAGGG
>CAZKWG010001114.1:0-1867 GCA_964556105.1 uncultured Enterobacterales bacterium
AGACGCTCGGCCGTCTGTCCCGGGCGCCAGCGGGTGAGCCCATCTTCGCCGATGCCCAACAGAGCGTCGCCTTGAAACGCGGCACAGGATCGTGTCGGGACATCCGCCGTGTACGGTGGGGGCACCGGGTTCACGAACGTAGCTGCCTCGCGACTCTCCGCTCCGCAGGCGACAGCCAACGCGAGCGGCAGGCACTGCACCGGGAGGCTCACTTCTGTGTCCCCTCGAGCGCGGGAAGCCCGCCCCCGACGAGGTCTCTGAACAGACGCCATTGTTTGCTGCGCGCGTCTGCCGCAGCACGAGCCCGCGTGAGCTCCTCGGCGAGCTGGGCCCGTCGAGCACGCTGTTCGTCAGCCGCCTGGAGATCACCAGCCGCCAACGCCTCGCCGAGCCAGGTCCCGGCCTGGTCGATCTCCGCCTGAACCGCCGCGATGGCCGCCTCGGGCTCCACGATCAGATCGCGATACAACGCTGGTTATCGCGGACATGCGCCTCGGGCAGGCGCGACAGCGCTCCCTCGACCTCGACGAGCTCGTCGAAGCTCCACACACGCCTCCCGACCTCTCGCAGATCGTCCGCACGCAGCAGGCCCAGCAGGCCCGTGGCGCCACCCTGGAAGAGGTCGCTGATGGTGTCGAGCCAGCCCTGGTCCGTGAGCCGAGCCGGGTACAGCTCTGCGCCGCGCTGATGCGCCGCGTACCGGTCGAGGTCGAGCGACACTGGTCGGGGACGGGAACGCATAGCTACATGCTCCGCTTGTACCGGCCGGGCGGCCGCTCCGTGAAGGGTCCGTCCTTCCACGTGGAGCGGAGCCCTCCGCCCGTGCCGACCGCGCTGGCGCCCATCGTGGTGGCGCTCAACGGCGAGAACCTCCCCGAGGCCCGTGTCTGGCGCGCGCTCGGTGCTGCGGTCGAGGACTTCGTCGGCACCGTGGTCCGCTCCGTCACTGGCTTGATGGACGCCGAGCACCGGGTCAATGAGCATCTCGCCGACCAGCGCGCGAAGAGCTGGAGGCTGATCGAGGCGCTGTCCGACCCAGGCCGGTCTGGAGGACTGCGCGCGATGCTCCAGGACCCGCTGGCCTGCGAGGCGCTGGCACGGCACCTGCTGGAGGTTGCACGCGACATCGGCGAGCTGGGTCCCTGAGGTTGGCACGATTTGTGTGGGGGTGTCGAAGCGTTCGTCGACCTCGTCAGTCTTTCCTCAGGTGGAAATGTGCCCGTACTTGCTTCGGAAGTCTCGGGCCTGGCTTCGTGAAGGGGTGACGGACGTCGACGGCCAGCTTCACGACTGTCGGCGTTCATTGGTTGGCACGAGACTTGTTTGAGGATTCGGTCAGCATCTGGAGCCCCCGATGTTCGTCACCACTCATCTCTTCCCACCGACCACGCCCAGCAGGATCTGCGCGTGGACCTTGCCGGCGTCGATCTCCTTTGCGACAATCGACACAGAAGCACGCTAATTTGCAATCATGGTGCGGCGATGAACTACCAGCGCGCGCAGACCCCTACGACGGAGCCGCTCCAGACTACCGCCGCACCCCAGTCCGCGCCGACGATCTCGCCACTTCTTGGCCTCCAAGGCTTGATCGGCAACGCGGGCCTGCTCGATCTGCTGCGCCCGCAGATGCCGGGCGCGCAGCCCGGTGTGGGTTCCTCTTCGATCGCAGGCTCGGCCAGGCGGCCCGCTCCGTCCGTCCTTCAGCAGGACGCCACGCTCGCCGACGAAGGCCAGACCGCCGCGCTCACCAGCGCTGTCGCCGCCGAGCTGGGCACCACGCCCTCCGACGTCCCTGTGCTCGGCACCGCCGTCGCGACGATGGCGCCCGTCACGAAATTCGCCTGGGAGACCCTCGGCGGCTTCGCGA
>CAZKWG010001115.1:0-1864 GCA_964556105.1 uncultured Enterobacterales bacterium
GGCTGGACGAAGAGCGCTCCCGGCTGGAGGCCGCTCACCTCCTCCATGCCGGCGATGGCGGCCTGGACCTGGTCACCGAGCTGCTGGGCCTGCGTGGGTGAGGTCCCGTAGATGAGCAACTCGAGCCCGCCTTCGGGGATGTCGGCGAGCCAGCGCGCCTTGTCGATGTGAACGTAGACCTGCCGGTCGAAGAGCCCGTTGCCCGAGTCGATGATGCCGACGACCATGACCTTGATGGGCGAGATCGATCCATCCTGGGTTTGACCGACGAAGATCGCCTCTTTGCCGACCTCCGCCTTCATCTGACGGGCGAGGGTCAGCCCGACGAGCGCCTCCTCCGCCGCCTTCGCGGGATCGTCGGAGAAGAACCGGCCCTGCGCCACGCGCGGCTTCAGGTCCATGATCTCCGTGTAGTAGGCGATGGGCGCGCCGACGACCATGCCGAAGGTCTCGCCGATGACGTCGCCCTCCGAGCTGGCGGTCACACCCGACGTGATGCGAGGGTAGACGCCGGTCACCCCGGGGAGCGCGGCGATCTTCTCCTCGAGCGGCTTCGTCAGCGGGATGTTCAGGTACTGCGCCTGCAGCGCCTCCCGCTGGATGTAGGCGGCGTTGACCACCCGGACGTGCCCGGCGAGCTGGGTGCCGGCCCGGGTAAAGTCCGAGAACACGCCGTTGATCCAGCTCAGGCCGATGGTCAGCAGCGCGGTGCCGGCCAGGACGGCGCCGGCGGTGAGCGCGGAGAGCACCCGGTTGCGGAAGGCGTTGCGCAACGCCAGCGAGATGATCAGCGTCATTCCGCCCTCACGGCGTCGGCAGGGTTCAACGTCGCCGCCCGGTGCGCCGGGTAGAGGCTGGCGATCACGGCGACGACGCCGCCGAAGGCCACGGCGCTCACGATCTCGGACCAGGAGAAGCGCAGGTAGAGCATCGTCGAGAAGGCCAGCTCGCCCGACGCCGCCGCGCGGTCCATCGCCGCGAGATCGATGCCGTGCTCGGCGTACCAGGCGACCGTCCCGCCGCCGATCGCCGCGCCGATCAGCGCCGCGACGGTGCCCATGGCCAGCCCCTCCAGCAGGAAGAGCCCGCGGATCGCCCAGGGGCCCATCCCCATGGCGCGCAGGGTGCCGATCTCCCGCACCCGCTCGTAGGTGGCCATGACCACGGTGCTGGCGATGCCGGTGAACGCGATGAGCATGAGGATGGAGACGATCAGCGAGATGGCGGTGCGGCGGAAGTTGTTGATCGCCAGGATGTCGGCCACGGCCTCCGTGGCGGTCTGGGCGCGCCAGCCCTCGGGGGGCAGCCAGCCTTTGGCCTCGTCAGCGCCGCGCCGCCCGCTGTCCAGGCGCACGGCGACGTGGCTGCGGTTGCCCTCGGAGCGCATCAGGTCGTCGGCGGCGCTCATCGGGATCCACACGGCGATGTTGTCCAGGGCGCCGTTGCGGCAGTTGATCACCCCCGCCACCCGAAGCTGGAGGGCGTTGATGGCGCCGGCCCGCGTGCGGAGCTCGAGCGTGACCTGATCCCCCGTCTTCAAGCCCATCATGTTGGCGAGCCCCGAGCCGATGGCCAGCTCGCCGGTGGGCGCCGGCCAGGCGCCGTCCACGTGCCAGGTGTCGCGGGGGAAGACGACGGGGTCGCGCTCCGGGTCATAGGCCAGCACCTTGGCGCGCAGGCTGTCGCCGCCGCTGACCAGGCGCGTGAAGCTCCAAAGCCTGGGCGCCCAGGCCTCCACGCGCGGGTCGGCGAGCTTCGCCTGCAGCGCGTCGTCGATGGGCCGCGAGGCGTCCAGCGGCAGGGGCATCCCGTCTTCGGGGTAGCCCGTGGGCTGCAGCAGGACGTGGCCGGAGAGCGCGTCCTC
>CAZKWG010001116.1:0-1856 GCA_964556105.1 uncultured Enterobacterales bacterium
AGGTCGAGGCCGGGCCGTTCGCCTTCGTCAAGAAGCGCGACCGCGCCACCCGCAATGAGCGCTGGGAGCGGCTCGACGAGGACATGGAGTACGAGGGCGGCCAGCTCGACCGCAGCGTGATCGTGCCCGAGCAGATCCGCACCGTGGTCAACACGTTCAAAGAGCGGCTGTTCGCCGAGATCTTCCCCGGCCGCACCGAGATCCCCAAGACGCTCATCTTCGCCAAGTCCGACGACCACGCCGAGGACATCGTCCGCATCCTCCGCGACACCTGGCCGCTGCCCAACGAGGCCGTCGTCAAGATCACCTACAAGGCTGAGGCCGCCTCCGACGTCGCGAAGAAGAAGGGCGCCAGCCACAAGCCCGAGGAGCTCATCCAGTCCTTCCGCACCGGCTACCACCCGCGTATCGCCGTGACCGTCGACATGATCGCGACGGGCACCGACATCAAGCCGCTGGAGTGCCTGCTGTTCATGCGCTCGGTGAAGTCCCGGGCGTTGTTCGAGCAGATGAAGGGGCGCGGGGTGCGCGTGGTCGCGGACGCTGCGCTGCGCACCGTGACGCCGGACGCCCACACCAAGACCCACTTCGTGCTGGTGGACTGCGTCGGCGTCGTCGAGGACACCCGGACCGACCCGCCGCTGGACCGAGAGCGTGGCATCGCCTTCGACAAGCTGCTCGAGCTGGTGCGCCTCGGCAACCGCGACGAGGACATCCTGAGCTCGCTCGCGGCGCGGCTGGACCGGATGGACCGTCGGTTGACCTCGGTGCAGCGGGAGCTGCTCAGCGCCGCCTGCCCAGGGGTGACCTTGCGCGACGTGGTCGCCGGCCTGCTGGACAGCCTGGACCCGGACCGCGAGGACGCGCGCGCCCGCGAGATCTTCGGGCTGCCCCCCGAGGCCACGCCCAGCGCCCAGCAGGTGCAGGTGGCTCAGCAGGAGCTGCGCGAGGCCGCCGCGGTGCCGCTGGCGCACAACCCCAAGCTGTGCGAGGCCATCCTGGAGGTCCGCAAGGCCCAGGAGGTGACCGTCGACGTGATCACCACCGACACCCTGCTGCGCGCTGGGGCGCGCCCCGATCAGGCCCCGAGCTACGACGCGGACAAGGCCCTGGTGAGCGACTTCGAGGCGTTCTGCCGCGAACATCGTGACGAGCTGGACGCGCTGACCGTGTTATTCAACCGCCCCTATGCCCAGCGCCTCACCCGCAAGCAGCTCCTGGACCTCGTGGCCGCCATCCGGCGCCCGCCGCGCCAGTGGACCACCGAGGAGCTGTGGGCGGCCTACGAGCGCCTGGAGCAGGGGCGCGTGCGCGGCGCCAGCAAGGGGAGGCTCATGACCGACCTGATCAGCCTGACGCGGCACGCCCTGGGCGTGGAGCCCGAGCTGGTCAGCTATCGCGACCAGGCTGAGGCCCGTTTCCAGGGCTGGCTGGCCCAGCAGGACAACCGTGGGCGGCGCTTCACGGAGGAGCAGCGCCGGTGGCTGGAGCTGATCCGGGACCGCATCGCCGTGGATCTGGAGGTCAGGATGGAGGACTTCGACGAGACGCCGTTCGCGGAGCAGGGCGGGCTCGGGAAGGCGTGGGGGCTGTTCGGGGACGACATTGCGGGGCTCGTGGATGAGCTGAACAGGGAGTTGGCGGCGTGAATCAACTGCTATTCCGACCGCTCGGCGAACTCATCAGCGAGATCAGGACGGGACCGTTCGGGAGTTCGCTCCATGCTTCGGAGTACATGTCTGGAGGAACACCCATCGTAAACCCTCAGCATTATCGAGATGGTCGGATCGTTCCTGACCCCGATGTGGGTGTCGATCCAACGGTAGCAGCACGCCTGTCCGCCTTTGAGCTTTCCG
>CAZKWG010001117.1:0-1855 GCA_964556105.1 uncultured Enterobacterales bacterium
GCTGCTGGAGGAGGCGGGCGCGGCGCTGGTCCCCTTCAGCCCGCTCCACGACGCGCGGCTTCCCGAGGGCCTGGACGGCCTCTACCTGGGCGGCGGCTACCCCGAGCTCTACGTGGACGGCCTCCGAGCGAACAGCCGGATGCGCCAGGAGATCCGCGACTTCTCCGGCGTCGTCTACGCGGAGTGCGGGGGCCTGATGTACCTGGGCGAGCGCCTGGACGGGAGCCCGATGTGCGGCGCGCTGCCCGTCTCGACCGTCATGGGTCCAGGTCTGCGCAGCCTGGGCTACCGCGAGGTGACGCTGACCCGCGACACCGTGCTGGGGCCGGCGGGCACGGTCTTCCGCGGGCATGAGTTCCGTCACTCCGAGCTCGTGGAGGCTCCCGCCCTGGAGCCCGCCTACGCCATGACGGGCTGGAGCGGCGCGGGCGTGGAGGGCTGGGCCGTGGGCCGACGCCTGGGATCCTATGTACACGCCCACTTTGGCTCGAACCCGCGCCTCGCCGCGAACCTGGTGGGCGCATGCCGCGCGCGCTGATGGTCCAGGGCACGGCCAGCGGGGTGGGCAAGAGCTGGCTCGCCGCCGCGCTCTGCCGCCTGCTGGCGCGGCGTGGCCTGCGCGTCCTGCCCTTCAAGGCCCAGAACCTGAGCAACAACGCCGCGCCCGCCCGCCGACCGGACGGTCCGTGGGGCGAGATCGGCCGCGCGCAGGCGCTGCAGGCGGAGGCCGCCGGGGTGGCGCCGAGCACGGACATGAACCCCATCCTCATCAAGCCGCACCGGGACGGCGCCCAGGTCATCGTGCACGGGCTCCCCGACGGGCTGATCGGGGTGGACGGCTACCGGCTGGCGGCGGATCGCTGGTGGGCGGCGGCGACGGAGAGCTACGCGCGCCTCTCGGCCCAGGCGGAGATCCTGGTGCTCGAGGGGGCCGGCTCTCCGGCGGAGATCAACCTGGCCAGCACCGATCGGGTGAACATGGCGATGGCCCGCCACGCCGACGCGCGCGTGCTGCTGGTGGGCGACATCGACCGCGGCGGCGTCTTCGCCAGCCTGATCGGCACGATGAGCCTGCTGCAGCCCGAGGACCGGGCCCGCGTGACCGGCCTGGTGATCAACCGCTTCCGCGGGGACGTCTCCCTGCTCACGCCCGGCCTCGCGCCCCTGGCCGAGCGGGCCGGCGCCCCTGTGTTGGGTGTGCTGCCCTACCGCTCGGATCTCGTGTTGGATGACGAGGACAGCCTGGAGCTGAACGGGAGCCGCGGCGCCCTGGACGTCTGCGTCCTGCACCTCCCCACCGTGTCCAACACGACCGATTTTGCTGCGCTGCAGCACAACCCAGGCGTCGGCCTGCGTTGGGAGCGCGACCCGGAGCGCGTCGGCAACCCCGATCTTCTGATCCTGCCGGGCAGCAAGGACACGCCGAGCGATCTGGCCTGGCTGCGCCACACGGGCCTGGACCGGGTGGTGGTCGCCGCGGCGAGCCGACAGATCCCTGTGCTCGGCCTCTGCGGCGGCTACCAGATGCTCGGCCAGCGCCTGGACGAGCAGCCTGGCCTCGGGCTGCTGGGCGTCTCGACGCGCTACGCGCGGGAGAAGGTGGTCCGCCCCGCCGAGGGCCAGACCAGCGGGGCCTGGCTCCTGCCGGCCGGTCTGCCGGTGCGCGGCTACGAGATCCACCACGGCCTGACGACGGGAGCTGTAACGCCGCTTGTAACGTCTGCTACACCCGATGGTGACGTCCAGGGCCTCGTCGCGGGCTGCTATCTGCATGGCCTGCTGGACGGCGCGGAGGTGGTCCACGCCCTGCTCAGCGCCCTCCGCGCGCGCCGCGGCCTCGCCCCCCAGGCTCCCG
>CAZKWG010001118.1:0-1850 GCA_964556105.1 uncultured Enterobacterales bacterium
CAGGTCTGCTTGGATCTCCGTGAGATAGTTCCCACTTCCACCACCAGCTCAGGATAGTCGCCATAACCATCCGTTATGGCGCACCCTTCCGTGGAATCAGGAGATTCGAGTAGGGGCAGCGATGTCTTGCTGTGGGAGGGTGCGAGAGGAGCTCGGGAGGGCCGCGCGTCAGGTGGAGCCCGCGGTCGGAAGGACCGCGGGCGTCACCAGCGCCAGGTGGATGCGCTCAAAGAGCTCATGGTAGGTGAGATTCCCCTTCTTGGGCCTGTCGAGCACGCGGTGGCGCAGGACGCGCACGAGGTTGTAGGCCATGGCGCGCAGGAGGCCGAGGGAGTCGCGGGCTGTGCCCTTGTGAACCCAGGTTCGGCTGTCTTCTCCCCACTGAGCGTCGAGGGTCCAGTTGGCGTCATTCTCGATGGCCCAATGGGCGCGGATGGCGGCCATGGACTGTTCTACGCTGAGCCGGTTGGGGGGTAGGCTGGAAATCCAGAGGCGATCATCCACGGAGAGGACCTCGCCCGTGGCCTTGTGGGTGATGACCGTCCGCTGGCGCCAGACCTGCTGGAAGTCGCCTTCCATGTAGTCACCGCGCTCGAAGCGCCGGGCGAAGGAGCGGCGAATCCGGTGCCCGTTCCGGGTCTCTTCGGTCACCCGGTCCCAGCCACCCGAAGGCGGGGCCTCGCCCTCGCCACCCATCGTCTTGCGCAGACGCCAACAGACATTGCCCGCGTTGCCCTTGAGCGCGATGATGTAGCTGACTCTGAACACCGCGAAGGCGTTCAACACACGCTGCGTGCAGTAGGCTGCGTCCAGCGAGACGCACTCGAGGATGCGGCCATAGACCTTGCAGAGGTCCAGATAGAAGTCGACGAGGCTCGTAGATTCTCCGCGACCCTCTGGCAGCACGATCTGATCGAGGATGGGTTTGGTGGCGGAGCCGACATGCACCGCGCGCAACGCCTTGACCAGGAAGACCTCTCCGCGCGCGTTCGGCTTCACGTCGGCCACATGCCAGTTCTCGCCGCCCTTCTTCATCGTCCTCTTGTGGGCTCGACCGTCCTTGCCCCGCCCTACGGCCATCCGCGTGGAAGAAGGGTTCTTCCGGGTGCGGTCTGTCCCCAGCACCTTGCCGTCGATGGCCACCAGGGAGATCCCGATCTCGGGCAGGACCTCCATGCGCTTGCTGCGATGCAGCCGCAGCACCTGGCGGTGCAGCACTTCGCGCAGCTGCGCAGGGACCAGCCGACAGACGGTGTCGAACAGGCAGGTGTCGGAAGGCTCGCCTCGAAGGCCAAACGCTGAGGGGACAGCCAGATACCGCGTCAGACGCTCCACATGACGAAGCGTCTGCGCGTTGACCAGCATCCCCAGCGTCAAGAGGTTCAGGAGCCCGAGCCACCGGTAGCGGACCCCGCGGGCCCCTCGCGGATCGGGTAGCGGCTCCCAGTGATCATCGGTTAGCTCGTCCCGTAGGAAGCGAGCCAGGGGTTCGAGCTTTCTTCGTTTCACTTCGACTCCTTGGCTTCAGGTCTTCGGACCAGTTCGGGTGGACGATGAAGGCCCACCCGAGCTCCTCTCTCTCCCACAGCACAGGTTCAATTTCCTGTTTCTACGTTCCGTGCAAGCCGCTGGGGAGATCTCGGACCCGATCCGCGCGCGGTTCTCCGGGCTGGTGCGCTGGAACACCCCGGGCATGACACACCACACGCAGCAAAGAGGGGAGCAACCAGGGACTGCTCCCTCCGGGCTTACGCGGCCTGAGAATCTATGCACCCTGCCCGACCCCTGCGAGCTACTCGTGGACCACGGGCTCAGCGGTCCATCGGGGGGACGACTTCCAAGCAGGCCTG
>CAZKWG010001119.1:0-1846 GCA_964556105.1 uncultured Enterobacterales bacterium
CCCTCCGGCGGCGGCTCCGCCAGCGGCTCACCCGAGCGGATCTTCGCCCGCACCGCGTCGCGAAGCGCGCTCAGCTCGGCGTCGCTCAGCAGCTCGTCCCCATCGAGATCGAAGCTCTCCATCCCCGGCGGCACCTGCCGCGAGCCAGGCTCCGGAGGCGGGCCGTGGCTGCCCGGACCGCCCTCCTCCGCCATGCGCGCCTCCATCTCCGCGCGGTGGGCCTCGCGCTCCGCCTCCAAGGCGCGCTGGGCGCTCTCCAGCTCGGCGTCCGAGAGCGCGCCGTCCCCATCCGCGTCGAACTCCGCCAGCACAAGGGCGCTGAGCGCCTCGCAACGGGCGGTGAAGTCCTCGTACAGCGGCGCCTTCTCCTCGTCGCTCAAGGTGCCGTCCTCGCTCAGATCGTAGATCAGACCCAACATGGCCATGCGCATGTGGGCGTTGCGCTCCTCCATGTCGTCGCGCCCGGCGCGGGCGTCCTGACAGTCGGCTGCCTCCGCCTCGTCGAGGTCGCCGCTCTGGTCGCGGTCATAGCGCTCCTCGATGCCGATGAAGGTCCACTCGGCGCTGCACTCTCGGAAGAGAGGAGGCTGATCCGGATCTTCCGAGGGTGTCATCGCGCCGAGGGTCGCGCGCGAGGCCAGGGCCTCCTCCGCGCCGCTGGTCGTCGAGAGGAGGATCTCGTCGTCCGCGCTGAGGGTGGAGCTGGTGAGCGCCGAGCAGGCGGACAGCGCGAGAGTGAGAGGCACGAAGAGGGGCAGCGCGCGCATGGATGGCTCCTGTGTAGGTTGTGTCGTGTTCGTCTCGACCCTACACAAGAGCAAACGTGCGAGCCGTCCAGACCTGGACCGCTCAGCCATCTTTTTTTGTGCCGACATCGAAGGTGCTGCCGATGACCAGCGAGATCCAGGGTTGCGGGCCGTCTTCGGGCCGCCCGCGCGAGATCTGAGGCGCGAGGTCCACGCGCACGCGCCGGTTGTCGGCCCCCCCAAAGGACAGACCGAGCTTCGGTCCCGCCACGGGGACGAGCTGAAGCTCGCGGCTCTCCAGGGCCAGCGGCGGCGGGTCCTCGGGATCGATCTCGTGCTCCCGGGCGGGCAGGATGAGGCGCGCGCCCAGGCTGAAGCCCGCGTCCAAGCTCAGGCGACGCAGGTTCCAGGCGTGCCCCAGCTCGAGGGAGAGCCCGCTGGACCAGCGACCGACGGGCGCAGCGGAGAGGAGGCCGATGTCCACGCTCGCGCCGAGGGACGACCCGTGGCGGCTGCTCGCCTCGGGGAGCCGGCGCAGCGAGAGCTCGCCGAGCATGCCCGTCGCGGCGCCGGGGAGGACGAGCACGCCCGCGCCGACGCTGCCTTGCAGGGCATGGCGGGCGGGGGACGCGTCGTAGCTAGACAAACTAGCTGAATCGTCCTCGTCCTCGTCCTCGACCGGAGCGCTGGCCGTGGCCTCCGGCTCGGCGCCCTGAGAGGCCGGAAGCAGCGCGGCGATGGCGGCGAGATCATCCTCTTGTAACGTCGGTGTACCGTGGGTCGCCAGCGCGGGCTCCGGACAGGAGACCGTCGTCGCCGAGGCGAGCTCGCCGCTCCCAGCCGGTGGCGCCGTCGGAGGATCTGCCGCGAGTGCTCCGGAGGGCGCCTTCGGGGGCACCCTCGCTGCCAGCACGGGCGACGCGGAGGCGGCCGCGGAGGGCGAACCGGGAGGCGCGACGAGCCCATCGTCCACGCACTCGGGGTCCGCCTCCACCACCGGCCGGGTGTCCTCGGGCCTCGGATCGGCCGCGACCTCTGCCGCGACCTGCGCCAGCCCCTGCTCCGCCGCGCCGGGGGTCCCGCGCTCGCGAGCAAGCATC
>CAZKWG010001120.1:0-1835 GCA_964556105.1 uncultured Enterobacterales bacterium
GCGAGGTCATGCAGCGCGCCGCCCGCCTCATCCCGGTGGACGCCGTGGTCGCCTGCGCGTCGAAGGGCATCGAGCAGGACACGCTGCTGACCATGGAGGAGGTCCTGCGCGAGACGCTTCCGTCCGCGCTGCACGGCCGACTCTGCGCGCTCGCCGGCCCCTCCTTCGCCAAGGAGGTGGCCCAGGGGATGCCCACCGCCATCGTCGTCGCCGGACATGACGAGCAGGCCACGCATCTGGTCTCGACCGCGCTTCATGCCGGCTTCTTCCGAGTCTATCACACGGATGACGTCGTCGGCCTCGAGCTGGGCGGCGCGCTGAAGAACGTCATCGCCATCGCCACCGGCGTCGCCGACGGCATCGGCGTCGGCCTCAACGCCCGCGCCGCGATCATCACCCGCGGCCTCGCCGAGATCACCCGCCTCGCCCGCAAGCGCGGCGCCCACGAGCTGACCATGCTCGGCCTGGGCGGCGTCGGCGACCTCGTGCTCACCTGCACCGGCGACCTGTCCCGAAACCGGCGCGTCGGCCTCGGGCTCGGGCATGGCAAGACGCTCGAGACCATCCTGGCCGAGCTCGGACAGGTGGCGGAGGGCGTGTACACGGCGAAGAGCGCCTGGGAGCTCGCGCAGAAGCACGACGTGCAGATGCCGATCACCGAGCAGATCTACCGGATGTTGTACGAGGACAAGCCCGCCGCGGACGCGATGCGCGATCTGCTGGTGCGCGACCGGAAGCACGAGCGGAGCTGAGGCGCGCCCGGCGCGCGCGGGCCCTCCCGCGGAGCGCTGGAGCGAGGCGGAACGGCGTGAGGCGGACAGTTGTTGTCCGCGTGATTTGCGCAGGCGCCCCGATCAGCCTAAGATGTCTGTACGAGACATCTGCGAACAACCTGATCATCTCGCGACGCGACCGCGCAGCGTGGGCCTCCGTGCGCCCGCGCCGCGCTCGCGCGCCTGACAGCCGTCGACCGACCGTCGACCACCGTCAGCCTCGCTCTATGTAAGCGCCTGAAATTGTTCGGGCACTGCGCTTGCATTGGGCCGGGGCCGGAGTCTGCCATGCGCCTCGGTTTCCCCTCCCTGCCCCTGCTGCTTCTGTCTCTGGTCCTCGCCTGTCGCCCGGTCGAGGACCGCTGGACGGCCACCGCCCTGGCCTGCGCCGACAGCCCAGGCGCCGACGCGCTCGACGCCGGCTGCGCTGCCGCGCTCGACGAGGACTTCGCCATCGAGGTGTCGAGCTTCGACGGGGCCGATCTCGCGGTGATCCACGCCGGCCTGTTCACCCTGCTCGTGCGCGAGGCGGGCGACCTCGAGACCCTCGAGGACGCCGCGGTCCACGGCCCGCTCGCCCGCCGCTTGCGCCGCGCCGCCCGTCAGTCCGATGTGGACGACCTCGGCGCCGCCGCCTACAACCTGGCCTCTGCCCAGGTCAGCGCCATGCGCTCCGCCCACTTCGCCGAGCGCGACTGGCGCGCCGCCTACGACCCGCAGACGGGCGATATCCTCATTCGTACCCCCATCGACGACGCGCCGGAGTCCGTGGCCCTGCTGCTCTTCCACGAGGCCATGCACGGGGTCGCGCCCGCCCACGTCGCCTGCCCCGACGATCCGGACGACGCCTGCGACCGCTCCTGGAGCGGCTCCTACGGGCTCCAGGCGGACTACGCCGATCTCCTGCTGGCGCGCTGCGACTGGGCGCTGGAGCCCGAGGCCTGCGAGATCCTCTCCTCGGGGCGCCGGCACGGGGAGGCGCGGGTGCTCGCGAGCGCGCACGAGACGTGGTAGGTAGGCGCTCTCGCGCACCCGGACTCCATTCCGAGCAGGGCAGGGCAT
>CAZKWG010001121.1:0-1830 GCA_964556105.1 uncultured Enterobacterales bacterium
AACCATCTGAGGAGGCTCTCGTGAATCACCAGGCGAAGCTCACCGAGGCGGGAAGGCCCGTCATCCTCGGCGCTGGCGTGGTCAGCCTGGGCCTGACGGCGCTGCTGCTGGCGACGCCCTCGGGCGCGCAGCCGACGGGCCCGACGACGTTCTGCGACTTCTACCCGGACGCGCCGGCCTGCGCGGCGGGCGAGGTCTCCTGCAGCACCTGTCACGAGGTGGCGCCGGCCCTGAACGTCTACGGCGCGGACATCGCCTCCTTCCTGGCCCCCGGCGAGACCCGGCCGCTCTCCGCGGAGCTCTACGATCTCAGCCTGCCGGTGGCGCTGGCCGACGTCGAGGAGCTGGACAGCGACGGCGACGGCTTCACGAACGTAGACGAGATCCTCGCCGGCAGCTCGCCGTCCGAGGCCGAGAGCGTGCCCACCAGCGAGGACTGTGAGGACAAGGACGACGACGGCTGGGAGCTGTGCGGCTACGACGTCAATTACGCCTACAAGAAGGTGATGATCGACTTCTGCGGCCGCTCCCCCAGCTTGAGCGAGCGCAACGCCTTCCTCGCCTCCGAGCAGCCCACCGAGCTGCTGCACGACACGCTGGACGCCTGCCTGGACAGCGAGCACTGGCGCGGCATGGGCGGCCGGGTCTGGAACCTCGCCAACCGGAAGATCGGCCCCTTGCGGGCGATCAAGGCCGGCAAGAACGTCGGCCCCATCCCGCTCGCCGACTATGACGACGACTACGCCTACTTCGTCTGGACGCAGACCGATGGCCGCGACGTGCGCCTGGTGCTGACCGGCCAGACCTTCGTGAGCGCGAGCATCGTAGACGGCCTGACCGTCTACGAGGAGTGGGACCGCACGCCGTCCGAAGACTTCGAGCTGCGCGGCTACGACCGCTACCAGGCGGTGGAGAAGGACCGGCGGGCCGGCATGCTCACGCACCGCTGGTTCCTCATGAGCAACACGATGTTCACCGCCATCCCGCGCACCACCGCCGCGCAGGCCTACCGCGCCTACCTCGGCTACGACATCGCGCACCTGGAGGGCCTCGTCCCGGTAGACAACGAGCCGGTGGACTTCGACGCGCGCGACGTGGGCGCCGAGGGCTGCGCGGTCTGCCACTCCACGCTCGACCCGCTCAGCTATCCCTTCTCCCGCTACGAGGGCATCGGCGGGGGCTCGGCGCGGGCAGAGTCCTACAGCTACAACGCGAACCGCATGAACGGCTTCACCGACACCGAGGCCGAGGGCATCGAGGAGACGCCCGAGGCGGGCATGATCCTGGGCGAGCCGGTGGACGATCTGCTGGAGTGGGCGCAGGTCGCCGCCAACAGCGACGCCTTCCTGCGCGCCACGGTGCTGGACTACTGGGAGATGCTGCTCGGCGAGCCGCCGCGCGCGCTGGAGCAGGCGGAGTACGCGCAGCTCGTCGAGGATCTCGGCACGCTGCACCAGTTCGCGGTCGAGCCCATGCTGCATGACCTGATCGACACGGAGGCCTACGGTGCACCCTGATCGTCGCTGGCGCACGCCAGGAAGTCCACTGGGGCTTGTGTTCCTGAGCCTGCTCGCCGTGGGATGCGGCGAGCCGGACACCGTCAGCAGCAAGGGCCGCGTGATGGCCAAGACCGGCGCCGTCTGGGGCCGCGATCTGGCCCTCGGCCTCGGCCTTCAGGAGTGGGAGCTCTGCTCGGAGCTCGGCAGCTACGACTGCATCAGCGACGCCCACCGCATCACGCTGGGCGGGGTGGAGCCGACGGAGCTGGGCATCGACGAGCCACTGCCCAACGCCTCGGCCAGCGCCCCCATCGCCGTCGATCGCGTGGCG
>CAZKWG010001122.1:0-1825 GCA_964556105.1 uncultured Enterobacterales bacterium
AGGCGAGGGGAGCTGAGGCAGCGCCTCCTCCCAGAGCTGGCGCGCGTCCGGGTGGCCGCAGGCTGCGCGCGCCAGGCGGTGATCGGCGTAGAGGGTGTGGTGCGCCTGAAGCTCGGCCTCCAGGGGCTCGAGCAGGGTCGCGGCGGAGGAGGGTCGCCCCACGGCCGCCAGGGCGCGCGCCGCCAGCAGGGCCGCGCGCAGGGAGGTCTCTCTCGCGCCGGCCCGTCGCGCCAGCTCGGCGGCCTCCAGGAGCAGGTCCGAGGCCCCCACCTCCCGTGAATAGAAGCGCAGGACGCCCGTCCAATAGGGGATCTCCCAGGGCCGCGTCGCGTCCGGGCTCAGCGTCGGGACCAGCGCTGAGGCGCGCGACAGCCCGGCGCCCAGCAGCCCGAGCGCGCCCAGCTGGCGCACGATCTCGGCGTTCGGGCTGCTCTGGGTCGAATCGGGCCCCGTGGCCATCGGCGCTCCTGCAGCAGAAGGTAACCCGCGCCTCAGGAGAGCAGATCGCTGGCCGCGATCGGGGCCACGACCTGCTCCCGGAACAGCGCGTAGACCACGCTGTCGGGGGGAAGGTCCAGGTCGCCGTGCATCAGGGCGGCGAAGACGGGGCCCACCCGCTCGGGCAGGGCCTCCTCGACGCCGTCGGGCTCGTCCGAGAGCAGGCGGCGGTAGAGGTCGAGCGCGGACTCGCCCACCTGTCGGCGGTAGAGCAGCACGACGCGGCCGTCGCGGACGCTCACCTGATCGCAGCGGGCGGCGGCGTGAGCGGCGGCCAGCCGGAAGAGGTCGGGGCGCGCGCCGCTGGCATAGTAGCGCATGGTCTCCGGGCAGATGCGCGTGATCGTCCGGTTGGAGCGCTCGACGTTGTTGAAGGCGAAGCTGCCCTTGCTGGTCGCGTCCAGCCAGAAGAGCTCGTTCTTCGCCAGATCCAGCACCAGGGGCATGTAGACGCCGTTGTCGCCCGTGAGGTTGAAGCGCAGGGCCACCGTGCGCGCGTCGAAGTGCGCGCCCTGGGCGTCCTCGCGGGCCATCACACCGGCGAAGCCGCGCTCCAAGGCGGAGAACCCGAGCCCGGCGTAGTTGTTCACCACCATCACGGCGTAGCGCAGGCCGGCGTCCAGCGCGAGCTGCCGGTCCAGGTCGATGAACTCGCTGGCGCCCTGCGGGAAGGGGGCGTCGCGCAGGTCGCCGGAGCTGCGGGCGATGGGCCTGCCCTCGTGCCGGAGGTTGAGGGAGTAATAGGAGCAGACGTCGCGGTACTCCCAGTGCTCTCCGTAGAAGCCGACGCTGAGATCGATGTCCGTGGTGGTGTTCGGGCGGTCGGGCTGGCACCAGTGCAGGAAGAGGCGCAGCCAGCGCCCCACCGGCGTGGGCACCACCGATCCCCGCGGGAGGTTCACGGCGGCCGGGCTGGCGGTGCGCTCGTTCGAGGGCACCCGGATCCGGCGCAGGCCGCTGTCCAGGATGGCCTGCTCGAAGCGGGGCTTCTCGCCGAGCCTACGCAGCAGCTCGGCGTCCAGGGTGGCGGTTGCGCGCTCCGTGATCGCCGCGGGGATGGGGGCGCGGGTGTCGCGGGCCGAGGGGGCGACGAAGTGCGCGCCCTTCGGGAAGAAGACGCGCTCGGAGAGGGGGCGCTCGCGGTTGGCCAGCGTGGCGCCCAGCGTGAGCAGCATGGGCGTGTTCAGGTCTGCGACCCGCGCCTCGAGGGCCCTCAGCGCCCCGTCGGTCCCCGCCGGCGCCTCCAGCCGCAGCAGCAGGTCGATGCGCCGGCCGAGCTCGCCCGGGCGCGCGCGGAGCAGCCGGACCAGGCCCCCGGCGTCCCTGG
>CAZKWG010001123.1:0-1825 GCA_964556105.1 uncultured Enterobacterales bacterium
CCAGCGCCGAGCCGGCGACCTTCTCGCGCGGCGCCGAGGATCTCACCGTGACCTGGACGGGGGAGGTGAACACGGCCGACGCGCTCACGCTCGTGGTCGATGGCGACTGCATCGACAGCTATGAGGAGGCGCTGCCCCAGGACCTGGGCACCGTGACGATCCCGGCGGGGAACCTGGTCTCTACCACCGGACAGGAGGCCGAGAGCTGCGAGATCACGGTCTGGCTCAAGCGCCAGCGCAACGGCGAGCTCGACGCGGCGTTCGCGGGCGGGACCATCGCCGCCAGCCAGTACCGCACGACGGACGTGATCGCCGACCCCTGAGCGATCACTCGACGTTGGCCGCCTGCTCGCGCATCCGCTCCAGGATGGCCTTCATCTCGACGACGCGGGCGGAGACGGGGTGTTCGGCCGCCTTGGACCCGACCGTGTTGATCTCGCGGTTCAGCTCTTGAAGCAGGAAGTCCAGCTTCCTGCCCACGGGCTCGGGCGAGACCAGCGCCTCGGCGAACTGCGCGCAGTGCGCCTGGATTCGCGTGAGCTCCTCGGAGATGTCCGCCTTGTCCGCCAGGATGGCCGCCTCGACCGCCAGGCGATCGGGGTCGATGCGGTCGCCGACCATCCGCTGGATGCGCTGGTCGAGGCGGGCGCGAAGCCGATCGACCACGCCGTCCGCGTTGGCCTGGATCTCCGACATCAGGCGCAGCAGGTCGTCCAGGTGCCGCTGCAGGTCGCGCTGCAGCGCCTGGCCCTCGACGTTGCGCATCACGAGCAGGTCGGCCAGCGCCGCGTCAACCGCGGTGGACACGAGGTCCCACTCCCGCAGCGCGTCCGGCTCGGCCTCGACGTGGGAGAGCACGCCCGGCTGCCCCAGCACGAGGGCGAGGGGGAGCGGCTCGTTGGTTCGCCCGAGGCGGGTGGAGACCTCGGACATGGCGGTGAGGTACTTCTCGGCCAGCGCGGGATCGGCCTTGACCTGGTAGCCGCTCTCCACGGCGTTGCGCCGGACATAAACCTCGATGCGCCCGCGATGGACGGCCTCGCGCAGCATCGTGTGCAGGCGCGGCTCCAGGACCAGATGCTCTCGCGGGACGCGAAGCTGCAGATCGCGAAAGCGGTTGTTGACGCTCTTCATCTCCACGACGATGGTGACATCGCCGTTGGTGGCCTCGCCGCGCCCGAAGCCCGTCATCGAGTTCATGGCTCTTCCTGTGATCGCGCTCATCTAACCCCCCGGCCGCGTTAGGCGAAGCGCCGAGGTGATCATGGAGCGACTGAGCTGGGATCGCTACTTCATGAACGTGGCCCGCGTCGTCTCGAGCCGCGCCACCTGCCAGCGCAAGTATGTGGGCGCCGTCATCGTCCGCGACCGGACCATCCTGAGCACCGGCTACAACGGCTCGATCCGCGGGACCTCACACTGCACCGAAGACGGGCACATGATGGAGGACGGTCACTGCGTCGCGACCATCCACGCCGAGATGAACGCCATCATCCAGGCCGCGCGCAACGGCGTCCGCATCGAGGGCGCCACCATCTACATCACCGCCAGCCCCTGCTGGAGCTGCTTCAAGGCCCTGGCCAACGCCGGCCTCACCCGCATCTGCTACGGCGAATTCTACCGAGACGAGCGCAGCTTTCAGGTCGCTGAGCGCATCGGCATCGAGATGGTCCACGTCCCCCTCGACCCCGGCGACACCGTCCCCGTCCCCCCCTCCGAAGGCCCCCGCCACTAAGCGAGTCCCACGCTCTCGCCCTCTCTCCAGCCCCAACGCCTACGCCGCTGCGACCAGCGGGAGGGGGGCCCCGGGGGGAACCCTCGCAGG
>CAZKWG010001124.1:0-1816 GCA_964556105.1 uncultured Enterobacterales bacterium
GGAGGGCGGCGGGCTGGCGCGGCTCTTCGACCGAGCCCTCTCCCGCTTCCTCAGGCGGAGGTGGCTCACCGCGCCCCTGATCGCCCTGGCCGTGGCGGTGGGCGTGCTGGGCTACCGCGCGCTGCCCACCGAGTTCTTCCCGATCGAAGACCGCAACATGTTCATTCTCCGCGTCGAGGCGCAGGAGGGCACCACCTATGACTGGATGGACGCCCGGATGCGCGAGGTCGAGGAGATGCTCATGCCGCTGGTGCCCGAGCGCCGCATGATGCTGGGGCGCGTGGCGGTGGGCCGCGGCGGCGCCGTGGCCGGCACGAACACCGGCATGATCATGTTCCCGCTGGTCCTGCGCGGCGAGCGCGAGCGCAGCCAGCAGGAGATCATCGCCGCGCTCAAGGGCCCGCTCGGCCAGATCACCGCCTTCCGCACCGTGCCCATCCAGTTCCCCACCGTCGGCCGCGGCTTCTCCAGCCCGCTGCAGATCGTGCTGCAGCACGCGGACTTCGACACGCTGGCGCGCGAGCTCCCGAAGTTCGTCGGCGCCATGCGCCAGATCCCCGGGCTCACGGCGGTCAACGAGGATCTTCGGCTGGACAGGCCCGAGCTTCGCCTCAGCATCGACCGCGAGCGCGCCGCCGCGCTGGGCGTGCCGATCCGCGACGTCGGCCGCGCGCTGCAGGTGCTCACCGGCGGCGTCGAGCTCTCCACCTTCAAGCGCGGCGTGCGCCAGTACAAGGTCATCGCCGATCTCGGGCGCGGCGGTCGCGACGAGCCCGGCGACCTCGCCCTCGTCTCCGTGCGCGCGCGCGACGGGCGCATGGTCCCGCTCTCCAACCTCGTGAGCTGGACCGAGCGCAGCGGGCCCTCGACCCGCTACCACTATGACCGCTCGCCCTCGGCCACCGTGAGCGCCAACCTGGACGGCATCACGCTGGGCGAGGCGATCGCGCGCGCCCAGGCCCTGGCCGACGAGACCCTGCCCGAGGGCTTCCGCACCGCCCTGGCCGGTCAGTCCAAGGATCTCGTCGAGGGCGCCAGCTCGCTGGCCCAGCTCTTCCTGCTCGCGCTCGGGCTGGTCTACCTGCTGCTGGCCGCGCAGTTCAACTCCTTCCGCGCGCCCGTCAGCATCATGCTCTCCGTGCCGCTGGCCCTGGCCGGCGCCTTCGCCGCGCTGTGGGCGATGGGCATGACCATGAGCTTCTTCGCCCAGGTCGGCCTGATCCTGCTGGTCGGGCTGGTCACGAAGAACGGCATCCTCATCGTCGAGTACGCCCACCAGCTCGAGGCGGAGGGCGTGGGCGTCTGGGAGGCGGCCGAGCGGGCCACGCGCCTGCGCTTCCGACCCATCCTCATGACCTCGGTGGCGACCATCGGCGGGGCCGCGCCCATCGCGCTCGGGCTGTCCGGTGAGAGCCGCTCGGCGCTCGGGGTGGCGGTGGTGGGCGGGATGCTCTCGGCCACGCTGCTCACCCTCTTCGTGACCCCGGTGGTCTACGCGGCCCTGGAGAGCGTGGGCGGCAAAGGCCGCAGAGCCGCGACGACGGCGGCCGGGCTGAGCCTGCTGCTGGCGGCGACCGCCCTGGGCAGCGCGGCGCGGGCGGAGACCCTGGACCTGTCCGACGCGCTGCAGCGGGCGATGGAGGCGAACCCGGACATCCTGGCGGCCCAGGCGGAGCTTCGCGCGGCGGAGGCCAGCTCGGACGTGGCGCGCTCGGCCCTGCTACCCAGCCTGGACCAGAGCGCAAGCGCGCTGCGCAGCAACGACGCCCGCTACGCCACCGCGGGCGGCGGCCAGCACGAGGCCTCGCTGGGCCTG
>CAZKWG010001125.1:0-1791 GCA_964556105.1 uncultured Enterobacterales bacterium
GCCGCCGACCCCCACCGTCAGCACCACCATCCGCGCGATCGAGCTCTTCTGCAGCCATGAATCAACCTCTGCTTGCGAGGGGCGGGCGAGCCGCCGGGGAGGACGCACGATTCCGCTCGTCGATGTAGTAGCGGTAGCCCTGCTCGGTGAGGAAGAGCTGGCGCTTGAGCGCGAACTCCTGCTCCTTCGTGTCCGAGGTCACCACCGTGTAGAAGCGGGCCTTCTTCTTCTTCGGTCGCAGGATGCGCCCGAGCCGCTGCGCCTCCTCCTGCCGACTGCCGAAGGTCCCGGACACCTGAATGGCGATGTTCGCGTCGGGCAGATCGATGGAGAAATTCGCTACCTTGCTGACCACCAACACGCGGATCTGCGAGCGCCGGAACTGCTCGAAGAGGCGGTCGCGCTCCGCGTTGGGTGTGTTCCCGGTGATCAGCGGCGCGTGAAAGACCCGCGCGATCTCTTTGAGCTGGTCGAGATAGGTCCCGATGACCAGGATGTTGTCGTCCTTGTGCTGGGCGAGCAGGTCCCGGATCACGGAGATCTTCGCCGGGTTCTCGCTGGCCAGGCGGAACTTCTCGCCCTCCTGCGCGCGCTCGTAGGTGGCCCGCTGCCCGTTCAAGAAGGGGACGCGGACCTCGTGGCAGGTGGTGTCGGCGATGAACCCGCGATCCTCCAGCATCTGCCAGGGGAGGTCGTAGCGTTTCGGGCCGACCAGCGAGAACACGTCGCCCTCGCGACCGTCCTCGCGCACCAGCGTCGCCGTCAGCCCCAGGCGTCGCCGCCCCTGAAGGGCCGCCGTCGCGCCGAACACGGGGGCGGGGAGCAGGTGGACCTCGTCATAGATGATGAGCCCCCAGTCCTCGTCCTCGAACAGGTGGAGGTGGGCGAAATTTCCCTCTTTCGACGCGCGCCAGGTGAGGATCTGGTAGGTCGCCACCGTGACGGGGCGGATCTCCTTGCTCTCGCCTGTGTACGCCCCGACCTGATCGGCGGTCAGGCTCGTCTTGTCGAGGATCTCCCGAATCCACTGGTTGACCGCGGCCTGGTTCGTCGCCAGGATCAAGGTCTTCGTGTTCACGAGGCTCATCGCCGTCATGCCCACGATGGTCTTCCCCGCGCCGCAGGCCAGCACGACGACGCCGCAGCCGCCGGAGGGTTTGCCCTCCTGGTACCAACGGCTGGCCGCCTCCATCTGGTAGTCACGGACGTGGAAGGGCTGGCCGTTGTGACGCAGCGTGCTGCGGAGCTGCACCTCGAGGTGAGCGCCGGGGAGAAAGCCAGCCAGATCCTCGATGGGCCAGCCGGCCGTGAGGGCTCGCTGCTTGAAGAGGCCGCGGTGGCCCGCCTGAATGGCCCAGTGCCGGCGGCCGTCCACGACCATCAGCTCGCGCAGCCCGCGATCCGAGGAGACCAGCGTGGCGACCAAGCTGGTCGCGAAGCTCAGCCGCAGCAGCTTGTCGGGCTGCTCGGGATGCACCGTGAGCTTCACCAGCCCGTATCGTTCGATCGTGTCCCGAATCGTGTCGGTCACGTTCTGTGGGATGTCGAACTTGGAGAGCTCGCGCAGCCCTTGGATGACCTCATCGAAGGTCATCCCGGCGGACGCGGCGTTCCACAACGAGAGCGGGTTGATCCGATACGTGTGGAGGTGCTCAGGGGAGGCCTCGAGCTCCGCAAAACGAGAGAGGAAATCACGGGCCTCTTCGTATCGGCCGTGTTTCGTCTCGACGAGGACCTTGCCATCCCCCTGGACGATGAGGGGGTTGTCAGGCCGAACGTGCATCGGTCATG
>CAZKWG010001126.1:0-1789 GCA_964556105.1 uncultured Enterobacterales bacterium
AGGGGATGCCGCTCGGGCCCTGGGCCCTGGTCCAGAGCCCGGACGAGCTGCGCGCCGCCCTGATCACGCTGGGCGGTCGCTGCTTCGCCAAGGCCTGCCAGGGCGGCTACGACGGCCGCAGCCAGGTCGTGCTGAGCGCGCCGGAGGAGGCCGAGGACGCCTGGCGCGAGCTGGGCGGCACCCCCATCGCCTTGGAGCGCGCCCTCTCGTTGGAGGCCGAGATCTCCGTGATGGTCGCCCGGCGCCCCGGCGGTCAGGTGGCGGTCTTCCCCGCCGCCCTGAACCACCACGAGGACCGCATCCTGGCCTGGTCGGTGATCCCCGCCCCCATCCCGCCCGCGCTGGCCGCCCGCGCCGAGGCGCTGGCCTGCGCCATCGCCGAGGCCATCGACGTCGTCGGCCTGCTGGCGGTGGAGATGTTCATCACCTCGGACGGCGCCCTGCTGGTCAACGAGCTGGCCCCCCGCCCGCACAACAGCTTCCACGCCACCGAGCTGGCCTGCGCCACCAGCCAGTTCGAGCAGCTCGTGCGCGCCGTCTGCGACCTGCCCCTGGGCTCGACCGAGGTGCTGCGCCCCGCCGCCATGGCCAACCTGCTCGGCGATCTCTGGCTGGACCACGGCGGCCGCCCGCCCTGGGATCGCGCCCTCGATCTGCCGGGCGTCGGCCTGCACCTCTACGGCAAGCGCGTCGCCCGCCCCGGACGCAAGATGGGCCACCTCTCGGCCATCGGCGAGACGCCTGGCGTCGCCGCGGCGCGGGTGCGCGAGGCGCGGGCGCGGCTGGGGTGAGGGGCGAGGCGGGAGAGGATCACAGGCCGCCCAGGATCGCGCCGCCTCGCGACCCTACTCCTCCACCGTCCCCGTCCCGAAGTAAGAGTACAAGTAGTACTCGTAGTAGTACGCGTACCAGGACGTGTAGTCATAGCCGAAGCTCAGGGTGTCCCCGTCCAGCTCCGTGTAGAATGCCTGCGTCCAGTAGGCGCCATACTCATGGAACATCCACATGGCGCCGACGTCATAGCCATAAAAGTCCGCGTCGAAGCCCAGCACCCAGGAGAAGTCCGCGGTGTCCGGATCCACGCAGCGCCAGGTGTTGATGCTCTCGTCCTCCTGATACGTCATGTCCAGGCGGAAGGCGTACTCACAGTCCTCGCAGGTGTCCTCGACAGGGCTGCCCTCGAAGTCGAAGATCAGCTCACAACCGGGCTCCTCGGCGCCGGCGCCGACAATGCGCCAGGTGAACGTGCCATTGTACGCTGTCCAATTGGGGATCTCGGGCGCCGCGTAGGACCAGGGTTTGCCAGGATCCAGCTCGGGCGAGCAGGAGAGGAGGGCGGCCAGGGCGAGGGCGCGCGTCATTCCGCACACAGCTTCAGGCTGAGCTCAGGGAGCGCGGGCCGGTAGCTTCGCCCACCCACAGAGATCAGGTTGGTCACGGGCTCGCCGCCGGTCGCGTGACCGTCCTCCAGGCGCACCACACAGGTCCCGCAGCCCTCCCCCTCGGGCGCCAGCGTCAGCGCCAGCAGGGGCTCCTCCTCCTCCGATGGCGCCAGGGCCAGCGGCCTCTCCCAGCTCAGCACCACCGCGCTGCTGGCGACGCCCGACCGAAGCTCGGTGCGCTCGAAGCCGCCGTCCCGCGCGCCGGCCGGGCTGTCCCGCAGGTCGGCGCCCAGCGTGCCGGCGACGGTGGCGGCGGTGATCGTGCAGCCCTCCGCCACGGCCGCCAGCGACCAGCCCTCCGCGCCCAGGTCCGGGCTGGTGAGCGCGACCAGGACCTGCGCCTCGCC
>CAZKWG010001127.1:0-1787 GCA_964556105.1 uncultured Enterobacterales bacterium
GTGGTCGGCGTCTGGACGACCGTCCGCGGCCCCAGCGTGACGCGCACGCAGGTGCCGATGCGCGGCCTGGGCGAGGGCCTGCGCGGGCTGCGCATCGTGCAGCTCACGGACGTCCACCTGGGGCCGACCATCGGCGCGGACTACATGCGCAAGGTGGTGGAGATGACGAACGCGCTCGAGCCGGATCTGGTGGCGATCACGGGCGATCTGGTGGACGGCTCCGTAGACCGCCTGCGCGAGGCCGCCGCCCCGCTGGCCGACCTGAAGAGCCGCTACGGCACCTTCTTCGTCACGGGGAACCACGAGTACTACTCCGGGGCGACCGAGTGGGTGGCGCACCTGAAGACGCTCGGGATGCGCGTGCTGCGCAACGAGCGCGTGCGCATCGAGCGGGACGGCGCCGCCTTCGATCTCGCCGGCACCGACGACTTCCGCGCCCGCGGGATGGCGCCTGGGCACGGGCAGGACGTGGCGAAGGCGCTGGCCGGGCGCGACCCCGCGGTGCCCGTGGTGCTGCTGGCGCACCAGCCGAAGACCATCGCCGAGGCCATGGCCCACGGCGTCACGCTGCAGATCTCCGGCCACACCCACGGCGGCCAGTTCAAGCCCTTCGACCGCCTCACGCCGCTCGACCAGCCCGCCGTCGCCGGCCTGCATCGCTTCGATCAGACCTGGCTCTACGTGAGCTGCGGGACGGGCTACTGGGGGCCGCCCATGCGCGTGGGCGTGCCGGCGGAGATCGCCGTGATCGAGCTGGTGCCCGAGGCCAGCGCGAACGTCTGACCCGCTCCGCGCGCCCGCTGGCTCAGGGCGTCTCGCCGCGCTCGAGGTACCCGAGGGCCTCGAGCTGCTGAAAGGCCTCGGCGCTGGGGATGCGGGTGTCGCCGCCCGCGTCGATGGGGGCGAGCCCGCCGCGCGCGGCCTGGAGTAGGGGCAGCAGGCGATCCCCTTCCCGCGCCTGATCGGGACCTTGCAGGTGGGTCCGCTCCGAGCCGTCCGCCGCGACCGCCCAGACCTCGCCGCTCCCCTGGAGCAGATCCACGCTCAGGCGATGCGCGCCATCGACGATGGCGGCGCGGTCCGGGCCGTACAGGCAGTTCTCCGACAGGGCAGGGGAGCCCTGAAAGCCCGGCGCGAAGAGGTCATCTCCGCGGGTGCCCTCCGGTCGAGCCGCCCCCGCCAGCCCGAGCAGCCCCTGGTAGAGGTCCACGTGCTCCACCACCGCTTTGATCTCGCCGCGGGCGGGGCCGCCGGAGACGACCAGCGGCACGCGCACCAGCTCGCCCGTCAGCGCGTGCCCGTGCTCGAAGCCGCCGTGCTCCCAGTGCTCCTCGCCGTGGTCCGCGGTGATGACCAGGACCGTCTCCTCCAGCCGGCCCCCGGCGCGCAGCCCCTCGACCAGACGTCCGACCGCCCGATCGGCGGTGAAGATCTCCTCGTCATACAAGCGGCTGACGTAGTCCTGCACCTCGGACGAGGGCGGCGGCCTCCGCTGTCCAGCCCACCCGGCGCCGATCTGCTCGGCGCTGAGGAAGGGCAGGGGAATGGGCGGGTTCTCCTTGCTGGCGAAGGTGCCCCGCACGTCCTCGGGCGGGGCGTAGCCCATGTGGGGCTCCATCAAGTGGAGGAGGAGAAAGCGCGGCGCCTTCTGGGCCTCCATCCAGCGCAGGGCGGCGCTCACGCTCTCGTCGGCGCTGCGGTGGCTCCCGTTGTCGGCGCCCTTCCAGTCCCAGCTCGAGAAGCCCTGGTTCAGGCCGAACTCGGGCGCCAGGAAGGTGTTGTTCAGC
>CAZKWG010001128.1:0-1786 GCA_964556105.1 uncultured Enterobacterales bacterium
TGGAGTGCCAGCGGGGGCGCCTGCCAGGTGCCGTCCTCGACCGCCGGGAGGCGAAGGTCCACCACGCAGGTCTCGCCGGGGACCGGCAGAAAGACCGCGCTGGCCCGCCAGGCGTCGTTGAAGGGCGCCAGCGTGGACGACGCGCTCGGCAGCCGCCGCCCGTCCAGCTCGAGCTCCAGCCGCCCCGTGAGCGAGGCCACCGGGCTCAGGCGCCAGCGAAGCTGACCGGCGAGGAGCAGGCTCTCTCCCTTGGATGTGCTCAGGAGGCATCCGTCCAGCGCGGCGGACCAGTCCTCGCCCTCGCGCGTGACGCGGACGGCGCGATGTCCGGCGTAGCGGCGCTCGTCGGGGCCGACCAACACCAGGGTCAGCGTGCGCTGTCCCTCCTGCTCCATACCCTGAACGTCCAGCAGCCAGAGGCCCTCCGCCTCGACGCCCAGCAGCAGGTAGGGTCGCTCACCGGCCCGCTCGACGCTGCCCCGGAAGCTCTTCGCGGCGCGCCCGCCCAGCGTCCCCTCGAAGGTACCCTGCTGCGGGGAGGTCTGGGTGCTGCTCATCGGTGGCCCTCTCCTGTAGAGCGTATCGCGTCGGCGCGGCCGCTGTGGAGGCGCGCAGGGCTGGCGCGCAGGGCTGGTGCGCAGGGCTGGCGCGCCGGAGGGGTCCGCTTGGCCCGCCCGCTCCGCCCGGGATAACCCTTGCCGAGCCCGGTGACCGGGGCCGCCAGGAGACGACGTGTCAGCCGAGCCAGAGAACGCGCAGAACCTTCTCTTCGACGAGATCCGGCGGCGGCGCACCTTCGCCATCATCTCCCACCCGGACGCCGGCAAGACCACGCTGACGGAGAAGCTGCTCCTGTACGGCGGCGCGCTGCACACGGCGGGCTCGATCAAGAGCCGAAAGTCCGACCGGCACGCCGTCTCCGACTGGATGGCGATGGAGCAGGAGCGCGGCATCTCCGTGACCTCCTCCGTGCTGCAGTTCGAGCACCGCGGGCGCCGCTTCAACCTCGTGGACACGCCCGGACACGCCGACTTCTCCGAGGACACCTTCCGCGCGCTGGCGGCGGTGGACTCGGCGCTCATGCTGCTGGACGCCGTCAAGGGCGTGGAGGAGCGCACGCGGCGCCTGTTCGAGGTCTGCCACCTGCGCAAGATCCCCATCGTCAGCTTCGCCAACAAGATGGACCGCCCGGCCAAGGACCCGGTCGAGCTGATGGACGAGGTGCGGTCCACGCTCGGGCTGCGCGTCGTGCCGCTGAACTGGCCCATCGGCGACGGGCCCGACTTCAAGGGTGTGTTGGATCTAAAGACCCGCGAGGTCCACCTCTTCGAGCGCAGCGCCAAGGGCGCGAACATCGCCGAGGAGCGGATCGTCCACCTGGACGATCCCGCCCTGCCCGAGATCATCGGCGAGAAGCTGCTGTTCAAGCTGCTGGACGACATCGAGCTGCTCAGCGCCGCCGACCCCTGGGACGAGGACGCCTTCCACGCGGGCGACCTCTCTCCCCTGTTCTTCGGCTCGGCGATGACCAACTTTGGTGTGGGCGCTGTGTTGGATGGGATGGCCACCCTGGCGCCCTCCCCCTCGCCTCGCCCGACCACCAAGGGCGCCCGCTCGCCTTTCGACGAGAACTTCTCCGCCTTCGTCTTCAAGATCCAGGCGAACATGAACCCCAAGCACCGCGACCGCGTGGCCTTCGTCCGCATCTGCTCGGGCGTGTTCGAGAAGGACATGGCGCTCACCAACGCCCGCAACGGCGAGCTGGTGCGCGCCGCCCGGCCGTACC
>CAZKWG010001129.1:0-1775 GCA_964556105.1 uncultured Enterobacterales bacterium
GGAGCGCGCCCGGCCAGCTCAGGTGGAGCAGGGCGTGCAGCTCGGCGCGGGCGGGCGTGCTGGCGGGGCGCTGGGCGCCTGGCGGCGTGCGCAGCGCGATGTCCTCGTCCAGCCAGGCCAGATCGCTGGGCGACAGCTCGAGCGCGCCGCCGCTCCACCGCGCCCGTCCGGCGGCGATCCACGCGCTCAGCTCGGAGGCGGTCTCCTCAGGGCTCAGGCCGCTCCTGCGCTGCAGCGCGCGGAGGGCGCGCGCCCTCCGGCCGAAGATCCGCTCGGGACCATGAAAGATGCCCTCCAGCTGCTCCGTGTCGGGCGGCGGGCCGCGCCAGTGCACGAAGGCCTGGGCGATCTCCTGATCGGCGCCCAGGCCCAGCACGCGCAGCGCGGCCTCGGCGTCGGCGAGGCGGTCTTCGGGGTGACGCTGCAGCAGCCCGTCGATGAGCCGCGCGGCCTCCGGGGGAAGGTCGGGGCGAAGCGCCTCGACCGGGCGCTGCTGGCCGCGGAGACGTTGGCCCCGCAGGGCGTGGAGCTCGTGGGGGGGCTGGCCGGTGAGCGCCTCATAGAGCATCACGCCGAGGGCATAGAGATCGGCGCGTCCGTTCACGGCCTCCGGGTTCTGAAGCTGTTCGGGCGCCATGTAGCGCAGGTCCCCGGCTCCGCCGTCCTCCCGCTCGCCCAGGGCGTCCGCGCCGGGACCGCACACCGCGCCGAAGTCCAGCAGCACGACCTCGGCCCCGCGCAGGCGGACGTGCTCCGGCTTGAGGTCGCGGTGGACGACGCCGGCGGCGTGAACCCTGCGCAGCACCTTCAGCAGCCCGACCGTGGGGTTCAACACCGCGGCCCAGCTCGCACGCCCCAGGCCCGGAAAGGGCTCACCAGCGATGTGCTCCATCACCAGCATCGGCGCGCGCCCGCCGTCTTCCAGCGCCGTCTCGCCCAGGTCCAGCAGTCGGACCACGCCCGGCAGGTCCAGCGCGAAGAGGGCGGCGACCTCACGCCGCGCGAGCGGGGCGGGGCTGCCGGGGCGGAGCACCTTGATCGCCACGTCACGGCCCGTGAACGTGTCCTGCGCGTGGAGGACCACCCCTTGAGCGCCTGCGCCGAGCGGACCGCGGTAAAGGTAACGATCCGGCAAGCGCGCGCGCATCATCGGCCACGAGGTTAGATGTGACCATCTCTATCCTGGTCTTTTGGGTGGGGCACCCTTGAGCGACCTTCCTCCTCGTCCGAGCGATGGCCTGCTGCGCGAGCTGCTCGACGCGCTGCAGAGCTGCGCGAGCGCGAACGAGGCGGCGAGCGCGACCCTGGACACCACGCTGGAGGTGGTGCTGGCTTGCGTGGCCGATGGGGCCTTCTCCGGTGAGGCGAGCGCCGTGCGCGCCACCCTCCACCTGAACGACGGCCAGGGCTTCTGGGCTGGGTTTTGTCGCGATCTCCCTGGCTCACCCACCGGTTGGGAACTGGAGGGCTCGCGCACGGCCTGGGAGGCGTTGCGCGCTCGCCCCTGCGGCCTGGTGCTCGACGTGGGCGCCCGTGAGCTCCGACGCTCGGACGGGACGGTGACGGTCCTGCCTCCGGAGCGCCAGCGCGCAGGGACGATGACGCGCCTGCGCAACCAGCGCGTGACCCATCTGCTCGCGCTGCCGGTGCGCGGGCCGGGCGGCGCGCTGCGAGGCATGGTCACGGTCGAGCTCCGGGCGCCACGGAGCGCGGGCCAGGACGTCGGGCTGAGGGACGTGGCGCTGGAGCGAATACATGCGCTGGTGTATCTCGGC
>CAZKWG010001130.1:0-1771 GCA_964556105.1 uncultured Enterobacterales bacterium
GCCGATCTACAACCTCAAGGGCATGGGTGTCGGCAGCCGCGTCCTCGCCTCGTCCCGGGTCCACCCCTGGTTGATGTCCAGGCGCAGCGCGATCCCGGGCTGCTGAGCGCGAAGAAGCCGAATCCAGGCGAGCTCCTCGGCCCAGCACCCGGCGCGCCCCGCCTTCCACTTGAGGGTCCGATACCCCTCTGCGACCCGCTGCTCCAGCTCCGTGAGCAGGCCCTCGCCCGGCTCGGAGAGCAGCAGGCCGGAGATCTCCACCGTCGGGCGTGGGCGCGGGGACAGCAGCTCGGCCACCGTCCGCCCCTGGCGCCGGCTCTCCAGGTCGAGCTGCGCCATCGTCCATCCACAGCGCGCGGAGGCTGGCGCAGACGTGCCCAGGTCACGCCCATGCGCGGCGCTCAGCGCCTTCAGCGCGGCCTCCACCTCGGCCGGGCTCTCGGTGGAGTAGCCCGGCAGCGGACTGCACTCGCCCTGGCCCCAGGCGCCGTCCTCGTCGTCCAGGGTGATGAGCCAGCTCTGGCGCTCGCTCCAGCGTCGGCGCGCGTCGGCGACCGCCCTGTCCAGGCGCCCGCCGCGCGGCTCGACGGTGAGCCGCATCAGGCCAGCGCCAGGCCGAGCGCCATCAGGAGGCTGTAGGTCAGCAGCAGCCGCGCGGTGGCGCCGAGCAGCGGGTTGAGCGCCGGTCCCTCCTGCCTGGCCACCAGCGTCGCGAGGCGGACGGCGCGCGGCAGGGTGAGCAGGGGCAGCAGCAGCGGCCACTGCAGGCCCGCCTGCACCGCCATCACCGCCGCCGCGCCATAGGCCAGGACCAGCATGGCGACGTACTCGACGGTGCCGGCCCGCCGCCCCAGGCGGACGACCAGCGTACGTTTCCCCGCCTTGATGTCCGTGCTTCGGTCGCGGATGTTGTTCACGACGAGGATCGCCGTGCTCAGCGCGCCGACGCCCGCGCTCGCCGCCCAGGAGAGCGGCAGCACCGTGAGCGCCTGCGCGTAGACCGTGCCGCAGACGGCCACGAAGCCGAAGAAGACCATGACGAAGAGGTCGCCCAGCCCGTGGTAGCCGAGCGGCCAGGGCCCGCCGGTGTAGAGCACGCCGGCCAGGATGCTGGCCACGCCGATGACCAGAATTATCGGTCCAGCCACCTGGGTCAGGTAGACGCCGCAGAGGGCGGCCAGCGCAAAGGCCACGACCATCGCCACCTTTAGCGCGCGCGGCGAGAGCAGGCCGGCCTGGGCGGCGCGGGTCGGGCCCATCCGCTCGGCCGTGTCCGCGCCCTTCTCGAAGTCGAAGACGTCGTTGGCGTAGTTGGTGCCGATCTGGATGAACAGGGCGCCGAGCAGCGCCGCGGCCACAGGCCCCAGCCGAAGCTGTCCGGCCTGCTGCGCGATCGCCGCTCCCACCAGCACCGGCGCGGCGCCCGCGGGCAGGGTCTGGAGCCGGGTGGCCATCCGCCAGGCGGCGGCCGAGCCCGGCGCCGGAGCCTGCGCGCTCACGGCAGCCGCCGGAACTTCCGGAAGTTCGGCTTACGCTTCTCCAGGAAGGCGTTCTTGCCCTCCTGGCCCTCCTCGGTCAGGTAGAAGAGCAGCGTGGCGTTGCCCGCCAGCTCCTGCAGGCCCGCCTGCCCGTCACAGTCGGCGTTCAGCGCCGACTTCAGGCAGCGCAGCGCGATGGGGCTGTGCTGAAGCATCTCGCGGCACCACTGCACCGTCTCCGCCTCCAGGCGATCCAGCGGGACCACGGTGTTGACCAGGCCCATGTCCAGGGC
>CAZKWG010001131.1:0-1770 GCA_964556105.1 uncultured Enterobacterales bacterium
ACGTCGAAGGCGAGCAGGCCGCCGCCGTTGCTGAGCACGCGCCGGGCGCCGGCGACCTGGTGGTGGTGCAGGCGCGGGCCGTCCTTGGCCCACCGCGCGATGGGGAGGGCCTCGCCCGAGTAGCCCGGCGTGATGAAGCCGCGGAACTTGCGGTTGTAGACGTCCTCGATGCGGCGGCGGCGCTCGGGGTTGGCGCTGATCCAGGCGCGGAAATCGGCGTCCCAGGCGCCGGCCATGGCCATGCGCTGCTTGTCGATGTCCTTCTCGTTCTCGTCCGAACTCTGCTTCCTCGGCTTGAACAGGGTCTTGTCGTGGTTCATCCAGCCCAAGATCAGGAGAACATCGGGATGGATGCCGTCCCCGATCGCCTCGTAGTCGTGACCGCGCACGGTCACGAGGCCGTCCTGACGGACGAACTCCACGGGCGGCCACGAGAGCTTGCGGAGCTTCTCCGAGACCCAGAGCGAGACGAGGTCGATGGGAATCCACGCCTGTCGGGCGCTGACGCCCTCGATGTCATCGAAGACCGCCGGCGCGATGGCGGTCAGCAGGAGGCGCGCCTGCTTCTCCGCTTGTGCCTGGTATGCCTCGGGCGGCATGTCGGGCGACTGGCGCTCGGTGGTCGTGCGCGCGGCGCGGGCGGCGGCGAGATCGTAGCGTCCCCACAGCGCGCCGGTGCTGTAGACGTCGGGCGGGACGAGCTCGGTCCAGGACGCACCATCCAGACACCATCCGGCCTCGAGGAGCTGTCGCACCTGGTCGGGACGCGCGAGCGTCCCTCCGAGCGAGGCGTGGAAGGCCCAGAGCGTGCCGACGTCGAGGGTGCGGTGCGTGCGGTAGAGCAGCTCCGCCTGGCCGACCACGTCGTCAGGGCGCCCGGAGAACACAGGCGGCGGGGTCTCGGGCGCGCGGGTGAGCCCGCCGATGAGCTCGCCGGTGCGCGCGAAAGCCGTGACGAAGCGCTCCGCGCCGCGGATCCCCTGCTTGATGAGGCGGGCGAGATCCTTGTGGATGTGCGGGTTGCCGTGCTTGTCCCGCCAGGCCGTGAGGCCGGCGTGCAGCTCCGTCCAGAGCTGCGCGGGCTCGTCGGGGTCGCCGCTGGCGACGAGCGCGAGGTAGCGGTCCACGCGCTGGCCCAGCGCGACGGCCACGGCGAGGGTCTCGGGCAGGCCCGCGGTGTCGTCCTGCACCGTCCGCGTGACGCCCACGCGCCCGCCACGGCTGGCGCCGCCGACTCCGCGCCAGGAGGCGCCGAGCTGGCAGTCCTGGCAGATCGGGCGCTCCTCCCAGGACGGGAGCCCGGAGAACACGCCCTCGACCTGGTAGCCGAGGCGCGGCTTCTTCGTCTGATCGTCCTCTCCCTCGTCCTGCCCGAGCTCGCGGCCGAGCAGGTGGCGCGGGTAGACGCGGAAGTAGTCGCCCCCGACCAGATCGACGTCGGCGCCGTCGATGGCGACGAGCTCGGCCGAGCGCGCCCGGAAGAAGAGCAGGTCGGTTACCAGCATCGCCCCGGGGAAGAGGGCCTCGCGCCCCGTGCCTGGCAGCACGCTCGGGAGGCGGAAGGCCGCGGCCAGGTGGTGCCGCAGAAGCACCTTCTTGCGCACCTCCACCATGCCCGCGCCGCGCCCGCTCAGGAAGCCGGCGGGGATGAGGAAGACACCCAGCCCGCCCGGTGCGAGCAGGTCGAGGGCGCGTCGCAGGAAGTACAGGTAGGCCCGCTTCTCGCGGTACTCCCGGCTCGGATCCTCGGCGATGGCCGCGCCGCGCGCC
>CAZKWG010001132.1:0-1766 GCA_964556105.1 uncultured Enterobacterales bacterium
GTCCCCCTCCAGGAGGCGCCCGCCGAAGGCGACCACCTTGCCGCGGTCGTCCAGGATCGGCACCATCACGCGCCCGCGGAAGAGCGCATACGCCCCGTGCCCCCGCTCGCGCGGCTTCGCCAGGCCCGCCGCCACGGCCAGCTCGGGCGGCATGCCGCGCCGGTGGAGGTGATCCAGCAGCGCGTCCCAGGAGTCCGGAGCGAAGCCGATGCGGAACTTCTGGATAGTCTCCGCCTTCATCCCTCGCTTCTCGAGATAGGCGCGGGCGGCGGCGCCCTCGGGCCGCGTGAGCAGCACCGACTGGAAGAAGCTCGCCGCCTGCTCGCAGACGTCGTAGAGCGTCGCCTGCGCCTTCTGGCGGCGCTGCTCGTCGGGCGAGAGCGGGCGCTCCTCCACCTCGACGCCGCAGGAGGCGCCGACCTCCTTGACGGCCTCCATGAAGGAGATCCCGCGGGTCTTCATCACGAAGCGGAACACGTCGCCGCCTTCGCCACAGCCGAAGCAGTGGTAGATGCCCTTGTGAGGCACCACGTTGAAGCTCGGGGTCTTCTCTTGATGGAAAGGGCAGAGGCCAAGCCAGGTATTGCCCTTTCGCTTGAGGGTCACCACCTGCGAGACGACCTCGATGAGGTCGACCCGGTCACGGATGGCGTCGATGGTGGACCGTTGAACCATCGTAAACGTTGATTAACCAGCCCGATCCGTTCGTGCAGCGACAGCGGACATTTCCTGGTCTCCTCCCGAACGAGAAAGGATACAGGCTGATCTTTCAGGAGAGCTCGTCAGGACGACCTCGCGCCGAGGTCGCGCGGCGCACACCGCACATCTGTTCACTACACCGTCCCCGAGAACCGGGCAAGTACCTAACCTGCCGCCTGGGCCCCTTCTTGCGCGCGGACATCGTCGGCAGCGCGCCGAACGCGCGCACCGAGACCGCTCAGCTTCTCCACCAGGCGCTCGTAGCCGCGGTCCAGGTGGTAGAGCCGGAGCATGTCGGTCCGCCCCTGGGCCGCCAGCCCGGCCAGCACCAGCGAGGCGCTCGCGCGGAGGTCGGTGGCCATGACGGTCGCGCCGACCAGCTGCGGCGAGCCGTGGACGATCACGCGGTTGCCGCGCACGTCGATCCGCGCCCCCAGGCGCATCAGCTCCGCGGCGTGCATGAAGCGGTTCTCGAAGATGTTCTCCCGGATCTCCGCGCTGCCCTCGGCCACGGTCATCAGCGCCATCCACTGGGCCTGCATGTCCGTGGGGAAGCCCGGATGAGGCGCCGTCTCGATGGAGACCGCCTTGAGCGGCCCGTCGCGCCGCACGGAGACGCAGTCGCCCACCACCTGGACCTCGCAGCCCGCCGCCCGCAGCGCGTCGATGACGGCGCCGAGCGCGTCCACGGGCGAGCCGGCCACGACGACGTCGCCGCCCGTGATCGCGCTGGCGACCATGTAGGTGCCGGCCTCGATGCGGTCCGGCATGATCCGGTACGGCGCGCGGGCCGGGCGCAGCGCGGGGACCCCGTCCACCACGAGCGTCTCCGTCCCCTCCCCCTGGATGCGCGCGCCCATGGCCCGCAGCATGCGCGCCAGGTCCACGACCTCGGGCTCCGAGGCGGCGTTGTGGATGACGCTCACGCCGTCGGCCAGCACCGCCGCCATGAGGATGTTCTCGGTGCCCGTCACCGTGGGCATGTCCAGGTGGATCTCCGCGCCCTTGAGGTGCGAGACCCGCCCGTGCACGTAGCCCCCCGAGATCTCGAAGGTGCAGCCCAGCGC
>CAZKWG010001133.1:0-1755 GCA_964556105.1 uncultured Enterobacterales bacterium
AGGCCCTCGTGGCGGGGGTCGGGGAGGACGGGCTGGCGCGCCTGACGGGCTTCTCGCCGGACATCATCGTCACCGACCTGCAGATGCCGCGCCTGGACGGGCGTGGCTTCCTGACCCGCGTTCGCGAGATCCCGGCCTTCCTGGAGACGCCGGTGCTGGTGGTCACGGCGGATGACGCGCGCGCCACGAAGATGGAGCTCTTTCAGAAGGGGGCCGATGACTTCATCCTGAAGCCCTTCGACCCGGACGAGTTTCAGGCGCGCCTGCGCGCGCTGGCGCGGCGAGGTGCGCTCGCCTCCGCCCTCTTCGTCGCGCAGCGCGAGCGCGACGTCGCGTTGCTGCGCCTCGAGGAGCGCAACCAGGAGCTCGAGCGCCTGACCCTGGGCCTGGTCGTCGCGCTCGAGAAGGCGAACCAGTTCAACGACGTGGACACGGGCAATCACATCCGCCGGATGAGCGCGTACGCCGCCCTGCTCGGCAAGCTCACGGGCTGCCCCACCGACGTCGTCGAGCAGCTTCGCCGCTACGCCGGGCTGCACGATGTGGGGAAGGTCGGCATCCGCGACGCCATCCTGAAGAAGCCGGGCCCGCTGACCGAGCGCGAGTTCGAGGAGATGAAGACCCACACGCTGATCGGCGGGGAGATCCTCCAGTCCGCCGGTCTGCCCGAGGTCGCCCGCAACATCGCCCTCCACCATCACGAGCGCTGGGACGGCCGGGGGTACCCGTTTGGCCTCTCGGGTGAGAACATTCCGCTGGAGTCGCGAATCATCAGCGTCGGTGACGTGTTCGATGCTCTGGTGAGTGAGCGCTGCTACAAGCCTGCCTTCGATCTCGAGGAGGCCCGTCGGACCATGGAGAGCCTCGCGGGGAGCCACCTCGACCCCCAGCTGGTCCGGTTGTTCTTCGACAACCTCGACGCCGTGCTGCAGATCCTCGAGGCTTACCGCGAGCAGCCCCTGGACGAGGGGGCCTGGGGATGAGCGCTCGGCTACAGTCGGGCCAGTGGATCGGGCGTTGGCGGCTCGATTCGCCGATCACGCGGGGTGCTTTCGGCAACACCTGGCGCGCGACGGCGATCGACGGGCGCGTCGCGGCGTTGAAGATCCTGCGCGAGCTGCCCGGGGACGAGCTGCGGGCGCTGTCGCGGGTCTGCCACCCGGCGGTGGTCGCCGTCCTGGAGGGTGGAGGCCTGCCCGTCCCCTTCGTGGCGATGGAGCTGGCGCGCGGTCGGCCGCTCAGCGCGATGATCCGCTCCCGGCCGCCGCTGGAGCGGACCATCGCCATCGTCGCGACGCTGGCGGACGCCCTGGCGGCGGTCCACTACGCGGGCCTGACGCACGGCGACGTGAAGCCGGAGAACATCATGGTGGGGCCCGCGCCGGGCTTCGCCGTGACCCTGGTGGACTTCGGCCTCGCCGGCCAGGCTCAAGGGGGGACCCTCGCGTTCGCCGCGCCCGAGCGCCTGGCGGGAGGGCCCACCACGCCACCCGCGGACGTCTACGCGCTCGCGCTGGTCCTCTGGGAGCTCACCCAGGGTGGACAGCCCTGGCCCGATCTCGAGCCCTCCGAGGCGCTCCTGCGCCGGCGGAGCGAGACCCCGCTGCCGACCCAGGGGCCGGAGTGGCTCCGCGAGCTGCTCGGGCAGATGCTCGCCGTGGATCCGAAGCGACGGCCGAGCGCGGCGGAGGTCGCGGACGCGCTCGCCTCCCAGGGGGCGACGCTCCCCGTCCCCGACCTCGCGCTGCTGCGGCG
>CAZKWG010001134.1:0-1755 GCA_964556105.1 uncultured Enterobacterales bacterium
GCGCATCGCCGTGGTCTTGCCGGTCTGGCGCGCGGCGTGAACCACGAAGTACAGCTCCTGCTGCACAAAAGGCAGGAGATCGGGCAGCCGCCGCTCGGGGCTGATCAGGTAGTGTCGTCGAGCGTCGCAGGGGCCAGTGGTGTTGAAGGTGCGCGGCATGCCGGTGGATTAACGCGAGATCGGGCGGCGGGCGTCACGCTCACCGCTTCTTGCGGCCGCGGGTGGGGGCGGCGGGGCGCCAGGCCGAGAGCGCCTCGCGGGTCAGGCGGTGGGCGGCCAGGGCGCCGTCGATGTGGCCGGCCCAGAGGGGGCCCAGCGGGGTGCCGTAGCGGCGGTCGTCGCCGTGCCACTGCTCCACCCAGGGTTGTAGCTCGACCATGCCGGCCAGGATGGGGGGCAGCCGCTCGGGGTCGGCGTTGTAGCGCTCGAGCAGGTGGCCGAGGGCCGCCATGCGGTCGGCGTGGTCCCAGCCCGCCCAGCCGAGCAGCGGCGTGGAATCCTCCTCGTCGGACAGGCCGGGGTAGGCGATGAAGCGCTCTCTGGGCACGTCCAGCTTGCCGCGGCTGCTCCAGAAGGTGGGCTTCGCGAAGTCGCCGGAGTCGTAGGCCGGCGGCAGGGGCACGGCGGGGCGCGGGCCCCGGGTCGCGGGGTCGGCGGCCTCCCAGGCGTCCTCGGCGCGCTGCGCCTCCCAGGTGCGCTGCCACAGGCGAAACTTCTTCAGGCCGGGCTCTTTGTAGCGCCAGGCCGCCAGGTAGGGCACAGCGTCCGTGGCGGTGAGCGCGCTGAGCAGGGTCTCCAGGTCCGGGTCGGGGTGGCCGCTCAGCAGCTCGGCGACGGCGCGCACTTTGGGGTCGCGGTGGAGGGACTGGGCCAGGCTGCGGGTGGAGCGCGGGGTGGGCTCGGGGGAGGCGCGGAGCTCGGCTTCGAGGCGGGTGAGGAGCCAGGATTGCAGGGCCTCGCGCTCCTCGGCGTCGTGGTCGGGGCGGTACCAGCGGCGCTTGTAGTCAGGCGCCTCGATCAGGCGCAGGGCCCGGCTGCTCCCGAGGGCGTCGAGTCTGCGCTGATCGAGGGCGCTCGGGGGCGTGCGCTCGTGCTGCGCGGCCACCGCTCCCGGATCCCATCCATGGACGGAGAACCAGGCCGCAGCGTCATCCATGCCGCGCTGGGCGGCGCGGTTGGCGAGCCGATCGACGACCCGATCATTGGGGGAGCGCTCGGCCACTTCCCCGCTCCAGAGGGCGTCATCGGCGATGCCATAGGCCGCGTAGACTGTCCAGTCCAGCGCCTCCTGCTGAGCGACCATCTGCGACAGACGAAGGTGTTGGCGCGCTCGGCGCTCGGCCAGATTGCGCTTCAGCCCGTCAGCGTCGCTCCAGGCGCCGTTCAGGGCCAGCAGGGTGGAGTCCTCCGCGCGTTCTGTCGCCAGGCGATCGAGGGCGCGGGCGAGCTCGATCACACGATCACGATGGCGCTCGGGGATGGGAAACGGCTTGATCTTGGTACTATCAAACTCATAAAACTGCATCCAAGCCGCGGACTTGAGGCCCTCGTTGACACCCTGAGCGCCCTTGCAGAAGAAGACCTGTTTCATCCAGAAACACGCCGTCGAGCTGTTCAGGTAGCCGAGCAAGGCGAGGTGATCGTCCTCGGTGGCCTCGGGGGGCAGCTTGATGATGGGGGCGGACTGCTTGAAGACCTTGCCGCCGCGGTCGAGGACGAAGTGGTTGTGGGTGGCGACGAAGGCGAAGGTGATGG
>CAZKWG010001135.1:0-1751 GCA_964556105.1 uncultured Enterobacterales bacterium
GGCTGGTCAGCGGCGCGGCGGGGGCGGCGGCGGCGTCGGGCCGGCCGCTGCTGCTGCTGCTGGGGGACGTGAGCCTGATCCACGATCTGGGCGGGCTGCTGGCGGCCTCTCGGGCGCGCACGCCGCTGGCCGTCGTCGTCCTGGACAACGGCGGCGGGCGGATCTTCACGCAGCTCCCGGTCGCGCGCACCCCCGACCTGAGCGCGGACGAGCTGGCGCAGTTCACCACCCCGCACGGGGCCTCGCTCGCCGCGGCCGCCGCGGTCTTCGGGATCCCCTTCGTCGAGGCCGACCACGCGGCGCTGCTCACGGCGAAGGTGTGCGAGGCGATGGCCCATCCCGGGCCCACCCTGATTCGGGCCCGCACCGCCCCGGAGAGCCACGGCGCGCAGCTCGCGGCGATCACGGCGCGGCTGCGGCGGGGATGAGGCGAGGATGCCGCCGCTGATCCTCCTGCACGGCTTCCTGGGCGCGCCCGCCTCCTGGGACGCGGTGATCGCCGCGCTGCCCGCGGACACGGAGGTCCACGCTGTGGCGCTGGCCGGACACGCCGGCGCGCCCACCGTCCAATGCTGGGCAGACGAGATCGCCCGCTTGAAGGACGAGATCGCGCGACGAACCGCGGGCCGCGCCGCCCATCTGGTTGGCTACTCGCTGGGCGGGCGGCTGGCGCTGGGCCTGGCGGTGGACGCGCCAGAGGCTGTGGCCCAGCTCACGCTGGTGAGCGCCCGCAGCGGGCTCCCCGACGCGCAGGCCCGCGCCGACCGACGGGCCGCCGACGCCCTGTGGGCGCGTCGCCTGCGCGAAGACGGGCTCGAGCGCTTCCTGGACGCCTGGGAGGAGCAGCCGATCTTCGCCTCCCAGGCGGCTCTTCCCGCATCGACCCGCGACGCGTGGCGGGCGCTGCGTCTTCGCCATGACCCGCACCTCGTGTCTGTCGGCCTCGACGCCCTTTCGCTCGGGGCGATGCCAGACTATAGCGCTGACCTTTCCCGCCTCCACCTGCCCGTGCGGGTGCTGACGGGAGCGCTGGATCCGATCTTCTGCGCCCTCGGGGCGCAGCTCTGTGAGCTCCTCCCACGCGCGCGGCAGCAGATCCTGCCGGGCGCAGGCCACAACCTCCCCCTGGAGGCGCCATCGGCGCTGGCCAGGGCCCTCCCTTGGAGTCCCGATGAGTCTGCCTGAGAGCCTGCCCACCAGCCTGCCCGAGTGGCGTTCGATCCCTGGCTACGAAGACATCCGCTACGAGAAGTGCGAAGAGGGCATCGCCAAGATCACCATCAACCGGCCCGAGGTGCGCAACGCGTTCCGGCCGCTGACGGTCAAGGAGATGAGCCGCGCCTTCGACGACGCCCGCGATGACGAGGAGATCGGCGTGATCATCCTCACGGGAGAGGGGCCGGACGCCTTCTGCTCGGGCGGCGATCAGCGGGTGCGCGGCACGGGCGGCTATGTGGGCAAGGACGGGATCCCCCGCCTGAACGTGCTGGATCTCCAGCGCCAGATCCGCACCCTGCCCAAGCCGGTGGTGGCGATGGTGGCGGGCTACGCGATCGGCGGCGGGCACGTCCTGCACATGATCTGCGACCTGACCATCGCCGCGGAGAACGCGCGCTTCGGCCAGACGGGGCCGAAGGTCGGCAGCTTCGACGGCGGCTGGGGCGCCTCCTACATGGCGCGCATCGTCGGCCAGAAGAAGGCGCGGGAGATCTGGTTTCTCTGCCGGCAGTACGACGCGAAGCAGGCCCTGG
>CAZKWG010001136.1:0-1749 GCA_964556105.1 uncultured Enterobacterales bacterium
GATCTCGCCAGGCACGAGGTAGCGCGGGGGCTTTCGCGCGAAGCCGATGCCCGACGGCGTGCCCATCGCGATCACGTCGCCGGGCTCGAGCGCCATCACCTCGGAGAGCAGCGCGATGGTGCGGGCCACGTTGAACACGAAGCGGCTCGTGTCGCCGTCTTGCAGGCGCTCGTCGCCCACCTCGGTGCGCAGGGCGAGGCCGACGGCGCCGGGCGGCAGCTCGTCGCTGGTGACGAGGTCCGGCCCGAGCGCGCCGGTTCCGTGGAAGTTTTTCCCGAGCGTCCACTGGGGCGTCCGGAGCTGCACGTCGCGCAGGGTGCCGTCGTTGAAGACCGTGTACCCCGCGACGTGCTCGAGGGCGCTGGCCTCGGGGATGCGGCGCCCGCCGGCGCCAATGACCACGGCGAGCTCGACCTCGTAGTCGAGCTTGTCGGACTCGACGGGCCGGATCATGGGCTCGAGGTGGCCGATCAGCGAGGACGCGACGCGCGCGAAGACCGTGGGCACCTCGGGCACGGGCAGCCCGGCCTCGGCGGCGTGGTCCACGTCGTTCAGCCCGAGGCAGAGCAGCTTCGGGGGCCGCGGGATCACCGGCCGGAAGCGGTGCTCGGCCACCTCTGAGGCGGTGGTCAGCGCGCGCTCGGCGCGTTCGCGCCAGTCGGGGCCGGAGGCGAGCAGCGCGCCGACCTCGTCTCCCAGTGAGGGGTCTTGGGCGCCGAGGTCGACGTAGCGCCCCGCTCGTTGGGCGGCGAGCACGGGGCGGCCGGCGACGGTGAGCGAGGCGAGGCGCACGGGCAGCTCCTGAGTGACATGCACTTTATAAGAATGTAGACATTTTTGTCAAGCGTGGGATTTTTGTTAGACTGCAGGCATGGAAGACGACCTCCTCGACCGCCGCACCGAGGCCACGCTGGCCGCCGATCGCCTCCGCGAGGAGATCGTCTCGGGTCGGGTGGAGCCCGGCGCGAAGCTCAAGCTGGTGCCGTTGGCGGCGCGCTACGCGGTGAGCCGCGGGCCGCTGCGCGAGGCGGCGTCGCGGCTGGCGGCCGAGGGCCTCGTCACCATCGAGGATCAACGCGGCTTTCGGGTGGCGCCGATCTCGCGCGCCGATCTCGTCGACCTCACGCAGACGCGCCAGCGCGTGGAGTCCTGGGCGCTTCGCGACGCGATCGCGCACGGCGACCTCGCCTGGGAGGGCCGCGTCCTCGCCGCTGCCCACATGCTCGCCCGCGTCAGCGGGCCCTGCGCCGACCGCGCGGCCTTCATGGCCCACCACCGGTCCTTTCACGAGGCGCTGGTCTCGGCCTGCCCCTCGGCCTACCTGCTCGCCTTCCGCGAGCGCCTCTACGCGCTCACCGAGCGCTATCGTTCCCTGGCGGCCGAGCGCTACGCCGTCCACGCCGGCGCGCGAGACGTGGCGGCGGAGCACGACGCGATCGCCGAGGCCGCCGTCGCCCGCGACGCCGATCGCGCCTGCGCCCTGCTCGAGCAGCACCTCGCTGAGACGGCGGCCACCTTGCTGAGCGCGTACCCCGGCGGCTTCGTCGAGGAGCTCCGATGACGCCGATCTCCGTGCGCGGGGTGCTCGCGGCGCTGGGGGCCGCGTGAGCCCGCCGCTGGTCCTGTTGCACGGCGCGAGCGGCAACGCTTCGACCTGGCCGCGCGACGGGTGGGGGGACGCGCTGGCCCTCGACCTGCCCGGTCGCGGGAGCACGCCGGGGCCCGCGCTCGCGTCGGTCCAGGCGCTCG
>CAZKWG010001137.1:0-1743 GCA_964556105.1 uncultured Enterobacterales bacterium
CCCGGGCTCTTCATCCCCAGGCGGCTCTCCGCCCTGGACACCGGCACGGATCGCAAGTTCCTCTTCGTCTACGCGTACGGTGGCTGGGATCCGCTGATGGCCTTCGTGCCGAAGCTGGATCACGCGGACATCGACATGCAGGAGGGCTGCCAGGCCGCCGAGGCCAACGGCATCACCTATGTGGATCACGAAGACCGGCCTTCGGTGAAGACCTTCTTCGAGACCTATGGCGACCGCGCCTGCCTGATCAACGGGATGGAGGTGCGCAGCATCACCCACGAGCGCTGCCAGCGCATCCTGTTCACCGGCGGCGGCGACTCGGAGGCGGATGACTGGGGCGTGGTCAACGCGTCGAACACGCTGAACTACTACCCCGTCCCGCACCTGGTCTTCTCCGGGCCGGCGTTCTCTGCGAAGTACGCCGCGAACGTCGTGCGCGCCGGAGACGTGGGCCAGCTCACCGATCTCATCGGCAGCACCGCGATGGAGCGCTCCGAGCTGCCCATCATCCCCGCGAGCGCCTGGGGAGACGCCTACGAGGACGCCTATCTGAACGAGCGGATCCGGGCGTTCAACGGCTCCGCCCCGCGCGGCGGCAAGGCGGACCTCGGCCGCTACTACGGCGAGGCGATGGCCAACCTCGAGGCCCTGGCCGCGGTCGGCGATCAGGTGGACCTCAACCCCGACCAGTCGGGCTGCCGGCGGGACATCGCGCTGGACGCGGCCTGCGCGTTCAACGCCTTCGAGATCGGGCTGTCCCGCTGCGCGATCACCCGTGACATGGGCTGGTGCTCGATGTCCTGGGACACGCACGCGGACAACAACCTCTACCAGGGCCGCAGCTTCGAGGAGCTCTTCGGCTACCTGAACATCCTGATGGAGGATCTGGATGGTCGCACGGGCCTCTCGGGCAACCCGCTGCGCGACGAGGTCACCATCGTCGTCTTCTCGGAGATGGGGCGCCATCCGCAGATCACCGGCAACGGCCGCGCGCACTGGACCTTCACCTCGGCGATGCTCATCGGCTCCGGGATCAAGGGCGGGCAGGTCATCGGCGAGCTGAACGACAACTACGAGGGCAAGGCCGTGGACATCGAGAGCGGCGCGGTCGACGACAACGGTGAGGGGCTGCTCCCCGGCCACCTGGGCGCGACCCTGCTGGAGCTCGCGGGCCTGGACTACACCCAATACGTCACTCAGGGGAGGCCGATCAAGGCCGCCATGGACGTCTGATGATCCTGCTGACGCTGCTGCTGGCCTGCGATGCGGACAAGGCCACGGACGACACCGCGAGCTCCTGCGACACCCTGGCCTATGACGTGACCTGGGCGAACTTCGGTGATGGCTTCTTCGCCAATTACTGTCGCGCCTGCCACTCGGCGGATGCGCCGGATCGCTACGACGCGCCCGAGGGCATCAACTTCGACACCCTCGACGAGGTGCGGGCGCTGTCCTCGCTCATCGAGACGACGGTGATCATCAACGAGACCATGCCCGAAGGGGGCGGGGTCTACGACCAGGACCTGGAATTCCTGGGCTATTTTCTCGAGTGTGGCTTGTAGCGAGGCGGGCGGCTCAACGTCCGAGCCGGCGCAGCGCCTCGGCCACCATGCCCTGGAGATCGGCCTGGGCGGCGGCGGGAGGCGCCTCTCGCGCCAGCGTGGGTCGCTCCGCGGGGCGCTCGGCGGGGCGCTCGGCGGGGGCCGCTGACCCTCGCGCGGGTCCCAGCCCCGCCTGTCGTCG
>CAZKWG010001138.1:0-1740 GCA_964556105.1 uncultured Enterobacterales bacterium
CGATGATGCCTTCGATCTCGAGCAGGAAGTTATAGGCGCCAAACAGTTCTTCGGTCGGCATGGTCGTGGTCCTTGGGGTGGCTCGGGTTGTCCGCTACGCGGAGACGGGCGTTTCGGGCGGTGGCTGGTCAGAGGAGCCCGTTGAGTTGGCGTCGCCGCCCCTCTGACCGAATTGAAGACAGACCTCGACACTAATGGTAGCAAAGCGGCAGCGGCGTGGGGGCTCCCAGGAAAAAAAGATCGGAGCGGGCGAAGTCAACCGCGACTTTCCGACTCTTTATCGCGCCTAATTCAAAGATAGAAAAATTCTTCGTCCCGCGCGGCAGGGTCGCTCCGCGGCCTGAGCTCGTGAGCAGCTCCAGGCCAATAACGGCTTTACTTCCTCCATGATTCACGCGCGCCACGCCCTCGCCCGGCCCTTCGCCGCGCCCGCGGGCCCCTGCTCCGCGCGCTCCGGTCGCCCCGAGCGGGGGGTCCAGGTGCTATGCTCCTTTCCATTCGGTGATTCGGGGTGAGAGCGACGGTGCATTCTCTCAGCGAGGTCGGACGACTCGCTCCCTATGTGCCGTCCTCGGTGCTTGGCGCCTTGCCCGCCACGCCGGGGGCGGCCTTTGGGAGGGTCTCGCAGCTTCGAGCCGCGATCCTGATCGCCGATATAGAAGGATCTACACCGATAGTGGCCCGGCTGACGGGATCGGGCCCCGAGGGCCTGGACCGGCTTCAGCTCTTCTTGCGCCAGTACTACGCGGCGATGATCGAGGCCATCGAGCTGCACGGCGGCGTGATCTTCCAGTTCGCTGGGGACGCCATCCTCACCTGCCTGGAGCTGCGCCCGGGGGAGGACGACGGCGCGCTGGCGACGCGGGCCCTGCGCTGCGCGGGCGAGCTGCGCGCCCGGGCCGTGGAGCTCGGGGAGATCACGCTCGACGAGGTGCGGCACGCCGTGCGCTGCAAGTTCGGGCTCTCGCTCGGCGACGTCCACCTGCTGCTGCTCGGCGAGGCCGACCAGTGGATTCACCCCGTGCTGGTGGGCCCGCCCATCGCCGAGGCGGTCGGCGGCGAGAAGCTGGCCCGCGGCGACGAGCTGCTGGTCTCCGAGCGCCTCTGGCGGGCCCTCCCCGACCCGCCCCCGGCGGAGCATCGCGAGGGCTACCGGGTCGCGCCCGTCGGGCTGCGCACGGACATCGTCCCCACCCTGCCGCCGCGCCCCCCGCGGGCGATGCTCGAGCGCGCGCGCATGGCCGTCCCGCCGGTGCTGGCCCGCCGGGTCGCCGCCGGTCACGAGGGCTTCATCGGGGAGGTGCGCGAGATCACCGCCCTCTTCCTGCGCTTCGATCTGGTCGGCCCCGCCAGCCTGCCCGACCGCGTCCACGAGCTCAACCAGCTCTACTCGCACCTGCAGCGCGAGGCCGCCACCTACAGCGGCTGGCTCTCCCAGACGGACTTCACCGACAAGGGCAACGTCCTCTTCTTCATCTTCGGCGCGCCCGACGCCACGGAGCACCGCGAGTCGCTCGCCGCGCGCTTCGCCTGGAAGCTGCTGCACGAGCGCGAGCGCCTCCCCTTTCTGCGCCGCGTGCAGGTCGGCATCGCCACCGGCCCCGCCTACTGCGGCAACGTCGGCTCGCCCGCGCGCAAGGGCTACACCACCATCGGCGAGGTGGCCCACGTCGCCGCCCGCCTGATGAGCGTGGGCGAGCTCTCCGCCATCCACCTCGACGAGAGCACGGCCCGCGCGCT
>CAZKWG010001139.1:0-1740 GCA_964556105.1 uncultured Enterobacterales bacterium
AGCACGTCGCCGAGAAGGTCGCGCTCGCGGCGGCGCGGGCGGCGAAGGCGTGCGGAGGCGGAGGTACAACGGGGGGTGGAGGTGGCGCCAGGCCCCGCGCGAAGGCTCAGCCCGCGCCTGCTCCGGCGCCCGTGCCGGCGCCTGCTTCGGCGTCTGAGCCGAAGAAGGGTGGGAAGAAGCCCAAGGCCGAGGACAGGAGCCAGGCTGAGAAGGACCAGATCCTGATGAACGCCTTCTCCAGCGCGATCAGCGCTGCCGTCCAACAGATGCAGGTCGGGGGTGGAGCGTGAGGAAGCGCCTCGCCATGCTCTTCGGCCCGGCGCTGATCCTCGCGTCGCTCGTCGGTCAGGCGCTCGCGCAGCCCTCCCTCGCCGTCGATCCCACCGGCGCTGGGGGGCCCACCCTCGACTACTTCCTCACGCTCGGGCCCTACGGGGCCTTGGTGTGGGGGGCGTACCTGCTCGGCAAAGGCGTGAAGCTCACCATCCAGGTCGAGCTGTCCGAGCGCGACCGCGAGCTGCTCACCAAGGTCACGGGGAAGACGACGCCATGAGGACGCGCTCAGCCAGGTCCGCGCGTGGGCCAGAGCGCCGCGATCAGGGCGGAGAAGCTCGGCGCGATCTCCGTGGGCTCGGCCGAGGGTCGCCTGCGATCTCGGTGCAGAACGGCGCCGCGTCGGGCGTCGCGCAGCGCCAGCAGCAGGTCGTTGTGCGCGCCGTCGCCCCCGATCCAGACCCAGGGTGCCGGACCGGCGTTCGGCTCGGCCGCGAGCGCCGCGAGCAGCGACAGCGCGGGATCCGGGCGAATCCCGCCCAGGACCGCCAGGGGGAAGCCGCCCGTTGGCGGCTCGACGACCCCTACCCAGCCCGCCGGGAAGCCGCCGTTCACGGCGAGCAGGAACCCTCGGTAGTCCTCGGGCAGCGTCGCGCCGAGCGCGTGCTCGAAGGCCCTCACCTGCGACAGGTCGGCCGGGCCTGCCGGCGACCGGATCCGACGGATGAGCAGCTCGAGGTCCATGCCGGCTGGCGCTCCGAGGCGTCTGTACCCCGCGCCGCGCGTCCCATCCAGAGGTGCCCATGATGACCGCCAGCCGCTTCCTCGACGTGATCGTCGGCGTTGTCCGCCAGCACCTGCCGGCAGGCGTGTCCTCGCGCGACCTGGATGGCTTCCTCGACCGCAACCGTGGGTTGATGGAGTCACACATCCAGCGCCAGCTCGGCGGGCTGCTCGCGCGGCTGCCGGGGCCGGGACCGGGCTCGACTGAGGACCCCGAGCTGCCCGAGCTGTGGACGGCGGCGAAGCGCACGGCGGCGAACCTGGCGGCGATGGTGGTGGCGGCGAAGCTGGGCGCCGAGCGGCGGAATCCGACCGCCCAGGAGCGGCAGGTGCTCCGTGGGTACAGCGGCTGGGGCGGCCTCAGCATCGAGGGCACCGCGTCGAAGTTCCCCGAGGGCTTTCCCGTCCCCGAGGCGCGCGGCCTCATCCATGAGTATTACACGCCTTCCAAGGTGGCGGCCGAGATCGCCCGCGCTGTCCGAGACCTGCTACCCACGCTCTCCGGCGAAGAAGGCGTGATCCACGCGCTCGAACCGAGCGCCGGCATCGGCAGGATGCTCTCGGCGTTTTCGGGGCTGGGCTTCGAGGATCTCGTCTGGCACGCCGTCGAGTGGTCGGAGCTTTCCGGCCGCATGTTGCGGGCCATCTACCCCAAGCTGGACTTGTACCAGGGCCCCTTCGAGC
>CAZKWG010001140.1:0-1738 GCA_964556105.1 uncultured Enterobacterales bacterium
GTTCGACTCCTCCTGGGCGCGCCATATCCCCCGAGACCCCGCTGCTCTCCCCAGAGCAGCGGGGTCTTCTCGTTTCGGGACGTCGGATGGGTGACGCAGCACGTTACGGTGACGCGTCTTGACACTGGTGACGCGCGGCGTTACTGTTCGAGGGGTGGGGCTCAGCGCTCCACCCTCGCGGCCCCGCTCACGTAGCCCCGCCCTCGCAGTTTGACATCCACCCCCCGAATCCAGGAGAGCAAAGTCCAGAATGCCGATCCTGTCTTTTCGTTCGCGCGAGCTCGAGCAGCTCCTCCAGGCCCTGGAGCGGACCGAGCCGATCCCGCGCCTCCGCGAGATCCCTCCTGATCTTCTGCGGGCGACCGCTCGCAAGCTGATCCTGATTCACACCGCGGTTCAGATCGAAGATCTCCGTGTTCCCCCTGGAAACCGTCTCGAGCTGCTTCGTGGGGATCGCGCAGGTCAGTACAGCGTTCGCATCAACGACCAGTGGCGAATCTGCTTTCGGTGGCAGGATGGCTGCGCCTTCGACGTCGAGCTCGTCGATTACCATTGAGGACCCCGAGCCCTGTCGGTGTTCTTCCTGGTGATCGACGCGCTCGAGGCCGAGGACGCAGCCATCCTTCCACGAACGTCCCACCGACGTCGGTGGTGTTGCCAGTCCCCAAGGACGGCAGAGGTCTCTCATGTCGCAGGAGCAACCGCTCATCACGCCAGGCGAGATCCTGGCCAAAGAGTTTCTCGAGCCGCTGGGCGTGACGCCGTATCAGCTGGCCAAACGGATTCACGTCCCGGTGGGTCGAATCACCGCCATTCTTCGCGGAGAACGTGCGATCACGGCTGACACCGCGACGCGCCTCGGGATCTTCTTCGGCGTTCAGCCCCAGTGGTTTCTCAACCTGCAGAGCTTCTATGATCTGAGCCTGCAGAGCCGGCATCTCGACGAGATCCGCGCGCAGGTGAAGCCCCTGGTGGCGGCTTGAAACCCGGGGTCTGAGCCAGGCTACTTCGCCCCGATCACGCCCAGCTCGCGCCCCACCTCGATGAAGGCGGCGACCGCCTGGTCGATGTGCTCGGGCTCGTGGGCGGCGGAGATCTGCACGCGGATGCGCGCCTGGCCGCGCGGGACCACCGGGAAGCTGAAGCCGATGACGTAGATGCCGCGCTGCAGCATCCGGTCGGCCATCTCAGACGCCAGCCGCGCCTCGCCGAGCATCAGCGGCGCGATGGGGTGAACGCCGGGGCGGATGTTGAAGCCCGCCTCCGTCATGGCGGCGCGAAACCGCAGGGTGTTCGCCTCGAGCTTGTCGCGCCGCTCGGTCGAGCTGGCGAGCATCTCGAAGGCCGCGCGGGCCGCCCCGACGATGGCCGGAGGGAGCGTGTTCGAGAAGAGGTAGGGCCGCGAGCGCTGGCGGAGGAGCTCGATGATCTCCTTGCGGCCGGTGGTGAAGCCGCCCGACGCGCCGCCCAGCGCCTTGCCCAGCGTGCTGGTGATCACGTCCACTCGGCCCATGACGCCGCAGTGCTCGATGCTGCCGCGGCCGGTGCGCCCCACGAAGCCGGTCGCGTGGCTGTCGTCCACCATGACCAGGGCGCCGTACTTCTCGGCGATGTCGCAGATGGTCTGGAGCGGCGCGATGTCGCCGGCCCTGGAGAAGTCGCGGTCGGTGGCGGCCCGCTTGACCCGCGCGCCCGCCTCGTCGGCGTCGAAGGAATAGGTGTCCTTCATCAGGAATTC
>CAZKWG010001141.1:0-1734 GCA_964556105.1 uncultured Enterobacterales bacterium
GGCGCTCACCGGCGGGCTCTCGGTCCGCATCACGCTCAAGGATCTTCTCGCGGCTCAGACGCGAGCTGCGTAAACGAGGCGCCCGCGTCCAGCGCCGCCGCCAGCTCGGCGGCCTTCGCCTGCGTCTGCTCGCGGGTTCGCGGCGTCTCGTCCTCGTTCTTCGCGCTCCAGAGCAGCAGGATCTCCGCCAGCCGGGCCTCGACGATCGGCAGCCGCTCGATGAGGTGGAAGCCGAAGGGGGTCTCGACCAGCCCGCTCAGGGTGTTGGGCGCCAGCGCGAAGGCGGCGTCCTCGAACTCCTTCTGCATGACGCCTCGGCCAAAGGCGCCCAGCGCGCCGCCCCGACGCGCGGTGCCGCGATCATCGGACGACGCGCGCGCCAGCGCGGCGAAGTCCTCCCCCTGCGCCAGTCGCGCCCGGACATCCAGGGCCAGGGCGCGGGCCTCCTCCCGGTCGCGGGTCACGCCGCTGGAGCGCATGGCGCCCTTCCAGGAGATCAGGATGTGGCGCGCGGCGATGCGCTCGTCGGGGTGCTCCGCGTCCCGCTCGGCGCCGATCCACGGTCCCTGCTCGTCGGCGTCCTCCGCCTCTTCGGGAGCCTCCTCGGTGGTCGGCGGGGCAGACGCCGGGCTGGGCGCGTCCGCGGGCGCATCCCCGGGCGCGTCCCGCTCGACGGCGGGCGGCTCACAGGCCAGCAGCAGCATGAACAGGGCGACGCGCACCCGAACAGTCTATCAGGTCTCGTCCGAGACGCCCTCGTCGGGAGGGCGTCGCCCCCCCTCGTCCCCCGGCGCGATCCACGATAGGAGAGGGGATGTCCGCTCTCCTCTTCGTCGCAGGGCTGGCGCTGGCCGCTCCGGAGTCGACGGCGCCCGCGCAGCAGGACGCCGCGCCCGCCGAGATCCAGCGCTGGATGGGGAGCGTGGTGATGCTGGTCACGGGCCCCGGCTGGTGCTCGGGCGTGATCGTGGACCAGGAGGGCACGGTCGCGACGGCGTACCACTGCGTGGCGAGCGGCCGGCGCCCTCGGGTCGAGCTGGAGGACGGGCGCTCGGCCATCGGGCGCGTCGTCGCGGCGCGCGCGAAGGAGGACCTCGCCCTGGTCTCCGTGCCCGAGCTGGCCGTGGCGAAGGGTGGGCCGCCGCCGCTGGCGATTCGCCAGGGCGCGCCTCAGCGTGGGGAGCGCGTCTACGGGCTCGGCCACCCCTACGCGCCGCTGACGGAGACCACCCCGGGGATGGCGGGGCTGCTGCGCTGGTCGGTGACCGAGGGCATCGTCAGCAACACCGGCGAGCGCTATCTTCAGACCGACGCAGCCTTGAACCCCGGGAATTCGGGCGGCCCGGTGGTGGACGTCGAGGGTCGGGTGGTCGGCATCGTCAGCCGCAAGCTGAGCGGCGACAACCTCGCGTTCGCCGTCAACAGCGACCTGCTGCGCGCGATGATCGAGGCGCCGGAGCGGCCCTCGCTCTTGGGAGGAGAGGTCTCCTTCGGGCTGGGCCTGGGCACGATGACCGGCGTGGGCGACGCCTTGACCTGGAGCCTGCGCGGCACGGCCGCCATCCGGGATCGCGTCGTCGTCTCGGCCTTCGCGGGGCTCCCCAGCGGCGCGGTCGAGCTCGCCGAGGCCTTCGGTCAGTCGCGCTACGCCAGCGCGGGCGTCGATCTGGGTGCCCGCGCGCGCATCGGCCGCGGCCGGTGGAGCGCGGCCCTCGAGGCGGGCCCCAGCTTGAC
>CAZKWG010001142.1:0-1731 GCA_964556105.1 uncultured Enterobacterales bacterium
CCCTGCCAATGGCGCCCTACACGGTCTCGATGATGTGGCACCCGCGCACGGAGCACGACCCGGCGCAGCGCTGGCTGCGCGATCTGGTGCGGCGCAGCGTCTGAGATCGCCCCTCAGACGCCGTAGACCCTGCCCTGGCGCCCGCGGAGGTGCGCCATGAAGTCGGCGACGGGATCGCGGTCGCCGGCGGCCTCGCGGAGCAGATCGGGCGCGTCGAGCAGCTTGCCGCGGCTGTGGACCTTCTCCCGCAGCCAGCCGAGGATGGGGGCGAAGTCGCCGGCCTCGACCCGCTCCCAGAGGTCGGGGAGCTGCTGGGTCATGGCCGCCGCGAGGCTGGCGGCGTAGAGATTGCCCATGGTGTAGCTGGGGAAATAGCCGAACATGCCGCTGGACCAGTGGACATCCTGCAGCGCGCCCTGCAGCAGGTCCGGCGGGCGGATGCCCAGCAGGCGCTCATAGGCGGCGTCCCAGGCGTCCGGCAGCTCGGCCACGGTGAGCGAGCCCGCGATGAGATCGCGCTCGAGCTCGAAGCGGATGAGGATGTGCAGGTTGTAGGTGGCCTCATCGGCGTGCACGCGGATGAAGCTGGACTTGACGCGATTGGACGCGGCGAAGAGGCGGTCGGCGTCCAGCCCCAGGTCGGGGTAGCGCGCGTTCAGGCGCGGGGTCAGCCAGCGGGCGAAGGCCTGCGAGCGACCGATGAAATTCTCCCAGAAGCGGCTCTGGCTCTCGTGCATGCCGGTGCTGGCGGCCTCGGACAGGCCGGTGCCGCGCAGCTCGACCGGGAGGCCCTGCTCGTACAGCGCGTGGCCGGTCTCGTGGATGGTGCCCCAGAGGGTGCCGCCCAGGTTGTCGGCGTAGGGGTGCGTGGTGATGCGCACGTCGCCCGGCCCGATGCCGACGGTGAACGGGTGCTGCGAGACGTCCAGCCGGCCCTGGTCGAAGCGGTAGCCCAGCGCCGTGGCGACCTCGCGGCTGATGGCCAGCGTGTCCTCGACCGAGCAGGGGATGGCGACCTCGTCGGGATGCGGACGCCCGTCCAGGGAGCGCACGAAGGTGGAGAGCTCGCCCGCGAGGCGCGAGAACATCGCCGTGACCTGCGCCGTGGTGGAGCCCGGGTCGAACTCGGCGAGCAGGTGGTCGTAGGGGTGATCCGCCGGGCCGTGGCAGGCGGAGACCTCGCGGGCGAGGCGGACGAGCTCTTCCAGGGCGGGGGCGAAGGTGGACCACCGCTGGTCCTCGCGGGCGCGCAGCCAGGCGGCGAAGCCGGCGCTGCCCGCGCTGGCGAAGGCGCCGACCAGCGCCGTGGGCACACGAACGGCGCGCGAATGGCGGCGACCGATGACGCGGGCGGCGGCGCGGCGGGTGGGATCGGGATCCGCGGCGAGCGTCGCGACCAGCTCCCCCAGCGCGGGATCCACCACGCGCTCGTGATAAATCCGGCTGAGCAGCGCCATGGTGGCGCCGCGCCCTTCCGCGCCGGCGGACGGCATCATCACCTGCTGGTCCCACTCCAGCACGCCCATGGCGCCGGCGAGGGCCTCCAGATCACCGACCCGCTCTTTGAACGCGCTCCACGCCTCGACCATGGCGACCTCCAGGACCATCCTGGATAACGTCTCCTGGCCGTCGCGCTAACCGAGGCGCACCTCCATGCGACCCGGTTAGCGCCCGGAGGGCGCGCCGCGGACGGCTCTGGCGTTGCGGTGTCAAGAGACGCACGAACCCACT
>CAZKWG010001143.1:0-1725 GCA_964556105.1 uncultured Enterobacterales bacterium
CGAGCAGCGTCCCCGACGGCTACCAGGCCTGCCTCTTCTACGACCCCGTCGCCGCCCGCAAGGCCTTCGCCGCCTTCGCCGAGCTGAACAAGGGCCTCTGGCCGGACCTGCCCGCCGCGCACGACCTCGCGCTGGCCGGGGTCTACGAGGAGTCCGCCCGCCTGGTCCATCTGGCCTGGACCGAGTGGGACGCCGCGCGCGCCTCCCCCGCCGACCCCGATCCACGCGGCGCCCAGCTCCGCGCCGTCCGCGTCACGACCGAGGACTGGCGGCAATTCTTCCTGTTCACCCGCGCCCACTACCAAGCGGCGCGCTTCTGCGCCGGGTTGGACAACAAGGCCACGAACGCCGCGGACGCGCTGGCCGCTCGCCGCCTGGCCTGGCCCATCGTGCGCGGGGCCGACCTCTGGTCACACGGCCGCGACTTCGACGTGGACCCGCTCCTGATGATGGGCCTGATGCGCCAGGAGAGCACGTATCAGTCCTGGGCGGTCTCCTCGGCCAACGCCATCGGGCTGGTGCAGGTGATGCCGTCCACCGGGGCCCGCGTGGCGGCCCTGCTGGGCGAGGGGCGCTATTCCCCGGGCGATCTGGAGATCCCGTCGGTCAACCTGCGCTACGGCACCTACTACTTCGGCCTGCTCATGCGCCGCTTCGACGGCGTCTTCCCGCTGGCCGTGGCCTCCTACAACGGCGGGCCGCACAACGTCTCCCGCTGGTACCGCGGCTGGCAGGGCCGGATCGAGCTCGACGCCTTCGTCGAGCAGATTCAGTACCCCGAGACGCGCGACTACGTGAAGCGGGTGACCGGCTACTACGCCCAGTACGTGAACCTCTACGGGCCGGCGGGAGCGAAGGTGGTGCTCCCGCCGAAGCCGCTGGGCGACGATCCATCGGTGGTGGACTGGTAGGCCCAGAGGACCGGGGCCGCGGGCCCTACTCGAAGGTCGCGCGCATGTAGGCGACGATCGCCTCGGCTTCTTCCTGGGTCACGGCGACCGGGGCCATCTCGCCCTTGCCGTTCAGGATCACGGCGACGAGCTCGGGGTCGGAGTGGTGCAGCTCGTGGACGATCCCCGGCCCGCTGGCCGAACCGTTCCCGTCGGCGCCATGACAGGCCGCGCAGTGCGTGGTGTAGAGCTCCTCGCCGTTGGGCTCCTCCTGAGCGGTCTCGCCCGTGCTCGTGTCGGCGGTGCCCGTGTCGCTGGTGCCCGTGTCGCTGGCGTTCGTGTCGCTGGTGTTCGTGTCGCCGGCGTTCGTGTCGCTCTTGTCGGCGCAGCCGGCGAGCAGGACGAAGAGCGGGAGGGAGCGAAAGAGCATGTGGGTCTCCGATTGGGGGGAGCCCACGGTGTAGATGCTGGCGCGTGAGGCGTCAACTGTCCTCCGAACAGATGTTCAGAACGAGCAGGTCATCGCCTCGGCCGAGCACTTCACGGTCACCGTCTTTCCAGGACGCACCTCGATCTTGTGGAACTCCATGGGCTCGGTGAGGCCGGGGAAGAGGACGCTCAACGGGTAGCGGCCGACCGGGACGCTGTTGGGCCCGGCCTTGAGCGTGATGCCGGCCACGGAGGCGTCGATGCCCTGCGTGCTCAGCACCACCGTCCCGCTCGCAGGCTTCGCCGAGGGTCGCGGCTGGCGCTCGGTCGGCGCCGTGGCGACGGGCGCGACGGCGCGACGGGCGCGACGGGCGCGGGCTCCGGCTCGGGGGTGGGCACGACGACG
>CAZKWG010001144.1:0-1721 GCA_964556105.1 uncultured Enterobacterales bacterium
AGGCTCACCATGGCTTGCTCTCCCAGTCCACCAGCGGGGTCGGGTCGGGGCAGGCCTCGCCCACGATCTCGCCGCGGTGCCAGACGGTGCCGCAGCCGTCGCAGAGGGCCTCGTCGACCTCCCAGGTCTCGCCGTTCACGTCGAAGACGACGTCGAACCAGGATCCGTCGGACGCGCGCACCGACATCGTGCCCGCAACCTCGCCATCGCACGGCCACCAGCCCTCGGGGTTGCCGTAGCTGACCCCCGTGAACGAGACCGTCTCATAGACGGAGGAGAGGTTCGTCACGCCGCCCGAGAGCGAGACATAGTTGGCGCCGTACTCCGGGTAGTGGCTGATCCACATGCTGGTCTCGGCGCGCACGCCCTCGTCCATCCAGGTGCCCTCGATGCCGCCGCCGTTCCAGGCGAAGGCGCCGCCGAGCGCCGAGTAGTAGATGATGGCGCCGCTCGGGTCGTCCAGGATGAGCGAGGTCGCCCCGCCGCCGGCCTCGAAGTCGTAGCCGTCCGAGGTCTCGATGACGGCCTGCGCGTAGACCTGGTCACCGTTGTAGACGTAGTAGCCGTCCGAGTAGTCGGAGTAGGCGTAGGCATAGGAGTATCCGCTGAAGGACGCTCCGGAGTCGGAGGTGCAGTAGTCATACCAGTAGACGTTGGTGCCGTCGCTGTAGTAGTCGGGGCAGTCGTCGGTCGCCTCCTCCATGGCCACGAAGTAGGCGTCCAGGGCCGGCTCGGCGTGAAACTCGAGCGCCTGGGAGAGGGCGTAGTTCAGGGTCGCCTCGACCTCGGCCTGATCATAGGCCAGCGCCTCGTCTTCGAGCTCCTCGTAGACATAGGGGACAGGCTCCTCGACCTCCTGCTCGGCGGCCGGCTTCGTCGCTTCTTCGTCCCCGCTCCCACAGGCGGCGAGCGTCCAGAGTCCGACACTCAAGGTCCAGCGTGGCATGGCTCACCTCGCGCTACCGGTTCGGCGTTGAACGGGTCTGCTCGCCGCTCAGTATAGAGCTGCAGAGGGGTCAGTTGCAACGGGCACGGCCGGTCTCCCGTTGACAGAGGCGGCAGCGCAGGAGTATGAGCTTTGCGGTTCGATCTGCCTGTGGCGGAGGTCCTGATGCGCTCCCTGGCTCGCGCGACGCTGGCGTTCACGCTCTTCGGTCTGTTCACGACGGCCGGCACAGGCTGTCCGGATCCCACGGCCCAGCCTGGACAACAGGGCGGCGGTGAGCCCGGCGGCGGTCCAGGAGCGGGAGGTCCCGGCGGCGGACCCGGCGGCGGACCCGGCGGTGGTGGCGCGGGCGGCGGGCCCGGCGGCAAGCCCGGCAACGAGCGCCGCCCGGAGAACGCGAAGTTCGAGATCAAGGAAGGCGAGGCGCTGACCCTCTCCGGCACCTTCGACTACGCCGGCACCAAGACCGGCGACTACAAGATCGACTTCCTCACCAAGGCCGAGAACGGGCCGATCGAGCTGGTTCACACGCTGACCGTGGACAAGCCGGGGGCGTTCTCGCTCGAGGTGCCGAAGGCCTACGGCAAGGTCTACATCGTCGCCTACGTGGACCAGGCCAAGGACGGCCCGAGCAAGGACGACCCGGCCGCGCTGACCAAGGACGGCGTGGAGATCAAGGACGTCGCGATCACCGACGTGACGCTGACGCTCAGCGACACGCCCGATCTCGGGGACTTCACGCCCGGCTCGGGCGGCGGCGCGCCGGGCGGACAGG
>CAZKWG010001145.1:0-1720 GCA_964556105.1 uncultured Enterobacterales bacterium
GGAGCCCTTCTCCGAGCCTGGGCGCTCCACCCTCGAGGCCCACCTCCCCGCGACCGTGGCCGCGCTGACCGCCCTGCGCGACGCCGCGGCGAGTGCGGGCGATCCACTCCTGGTTGTTGTGGCGCCGCCATCATTCGCGCTGGACCCGGAGCGCGCGGCGAGCACGCTCGGGCTGGTGGGCCTGGACCCGGCGCGCGCAGCGCTCTCGGCGCCGGGGCAGGCGGTGCTGGGCCTGCTCGCGCGCCTCGGTGTGGCGGCCTGCGATCTCGGCCCCCCGCTCGCGCGAACCGAGGGTGCGTGGCTCACCTTCGACGGCCACTGGACCCCGGCGGGGAACGCCGCGGCCGCGGCCGCGGTGGCGGACTGCCTGTGAGTTCAGGCTAGAATCGGCCCATGTTCTCCCGCCTCTTCAAGCCCGACGTCGAGAAGCTCGCGCGCAAGCGCGACGTGGACGGGCTCAAGGCCGCCTTCGGACACGAGGACGCGCACGTTCGCGCCAAGGCGCTGCGCGCGCTCGTGGTGTTGCAGCCGGACGGGCTCGAGGAGATCCTGGCGGAGGCGCTCACCGACGAGAGCGAGGACGTTCGCGACGTCGCGGTGTCCGCCGGCGCGCAGCCCCTGGAGCTGGACCTGGACGACCAGCCCGCCATCGCGCCCGCGCCGCCCGCGCCGGCCTCACCGCCGCCCGCGCCGGCCCCCGAGCCGCCGCGGCCTCAGGACGTCGCTCAGCTCCGGCTGGGCCTGCTCTCGCCCGATCCCAGCCGCCGCGCCGAGGCCGCCGAGGGCCTGGGGGCGCTGGCGGACACGGGCTCGGAGACGGCGCTGATCGCCGCGCTCGGCGACGAGGACAGCCGCGTGCGGGCGAGCGCGGCCGGCGCCCTGGACGCCCTGCCGCGGACGCGGGCCACGGTGTTCGCGCTGGTGGACGCGCTCCAGGACGCCGAGCGGGTGGTGCGGGAGCGCGCCGCGCGCTCGCTGGGGAGGCTGGGCGATCCGACGGCCGTGGGCCCGCTCCTGGACGGGCTCGAGCAGGGCTCGGCCGCCGCGGCGCGCGCGCTGGGGGAGATCGGCGACCCGCGGGCCCTGGGGCCGCTGCTGGACGCGCTGCGCAGCCCGGCGCTTGCTGGCGCCGCGGCGGAGGCGCTCGGGCGTCTGGGCGAGCCCGTGGCCCTGCCTGCCCTGGACGCGCTGGCGGCGACCGAGGGAGAGGGGGCGAGGGCGGCCCGCGACGCCGCGGCGCGGCTACGGAGCCGACGCGGGCGCTGATCCGGGCGGGAGCTCCCAGACCAGGCAGCCCTCCACCGTCTGAGGCGGCCCGAGCCAGGGGTCGAGCACCTCCCGGTGGGCGGAGAGCAGATCGGGGCGGGCCAGCAGCTCGGGGTGGAGCACGACCCAGCCGAAGCCCTGGGCGGCGAGCTCGGCGACGGCGCCGCTGAGGTCCTCCCCAGGCCGCGGCGCGCCGGGAGCGCCCTCCGGTACAGGTGTGAGACGACCCGCCGCCGTCCAGGTGCGCAGGGCCGCGTTCAGGGAAGGAAATCCCTGGCTCCCGACCTTCGCGGCGTAGGGGATGGGGCGACCGTGCAGGCCCTGCCAGTACAAGTAGCGGTTGGTGGCGATGCTCTCTCCCCGGTCGGCCGGGAGATCGATGAGCGCGCGCCCATCGGCCGGCAACGCCGCGTAGACCGCCGGGAGCCCGGCCGGCGCCGTGGCGAGGGGCCAG
>CAZKWG010001146.1:0-1719 GCA_964556105.1 uncultured Enterobacterales bacterium
TGGCGGGATCGTCGGGGTACCCCAGGGCGGCGTCTGGCAGGTCGAGCTCCAGGCGCAGCGGGACGCCAGGCTCGCTGGGCTGCTCGAGGGCGACGCTCCAGAGGGCCGCCGGCAGATCCAGGTCCAGGATCTCGCCGCCAGCGGTCGTGGCCCGCACCCAGGGCGGCGCGCTCAGGGTGAGCTCGAGCTCGACCCACTCGCCGGGGGGCGCCACGAGCGCGTGCGTAAGCAGATCGGCGGGCGTGGGAAGGCGCTGCGTGGCCCGCTGACCGTCCCGCGCGATCCACTGCACCGCGGTGACGGAGATCTCTCCCGAGACGCTCATCAGCGGCGCGCCATCCAGAAGCAGGCTCGGGTCGGCGCCACGATCATGGAGGCCCGGCGGTCGCCCGGACTGCAGCAGGGGTCGGACGTTGGCGGCGAGCGGGATCCGCGGGGACTCGGTGAGCTTGGAGGGAGGGCCGGTGAATGTGACGCCGCCCAGCGCAGTGGTGGAGGCCGCCAGCGTCGCGGATAGCAGCAGGGTGCGGTGGAACATCGGGACCTCCATCGGGCGCGCCCGGGATGGTTCAGTCGGCTTCGGGGGCCGCGAGGACCGCGACGGGCCGTCCTACCGTCCGCAACGAGACCTGCAGGGCGTAGATCTGGCTCGGCGCGCTGACGTCGGCCTCCGGGGGCGTGGCGTTCTGTTGCAGTACCGTCTCCAGGGCGGTGAAGAGCGTCTCGGAGATCCTCTGCGCTTCCGGGAGATCCTCGACGCAGATGGGGAATTGCATCGAGGCGTATCGTCGATCCTCGAGGCTGCCGTCCAGCGCGCTCCTGGCGCTGGAGAGGGCAAAACGCCGGAGCCGGGCCAGCAGCGGATCCTCCTCTCCGAAGGCCCGGCGGAGGGCCGGCTCCTGTGGCCTCCAGCGCCCGTCAACCTCCTGCACCAGCAGGCCGGCGGCCTTCAGCTCGCGCAGCGCGCCCGCGGCAGCCTCCGGGTGGATCTCCAGGACCTGGCCCAGCCACTGGGGGTCGTCGCGAAAGGCGGGCGCGTGCGCGGCCTCCATGGCGATCATGTTGCGCAGATCGAGCCAGCAGGCCAGGACGTGCTCGTCCTCCAGCGGGGCGCCGGCGCGCACGGCGATGCCGGCCAGCTCGCGGAGGATCATCGCCCGCTCGGAGAGGGAGGCGCTGCGCGCGTAGCGGCAGAGGGTGGCGAAGTAGAGAGGCTCATAGCCGCGCAGCCCCAGCGCGCGGATGAACGCGTCCACGCAGGGGCCTTGCAGGTCGCGGTTGCCGTTGAAGACGTTTCGGACGTGGCTGGGCGAGAGGCTGGCGCGCTTGGCGAAGCGGCCGAGCGTGTAGCTGGAGTGCTCGGCGCGTTTGGCCGCCAGCCAGGCCGTCAGGTAGTCCCCCAGCTCGAGGAAGCCGAAGATGGAGGGGATGGTGCTCAGCGCTGTGGCCATTCGTGCAGCCCTCGCCTCGGACGTTGGTAGCACGAGCATTGAGCACGGTCAAGCGGCCTAAACGGAGGGTGATGTGCACACGGTTGACCTGTCAATAGATACATTGTAGACTACATTAAGTATAGGAGCCCCTCATGCCCGCTCTCGCCCTCCTCGCCCTGTCCTCTGCGCTCGCCTGGGAGGGGCAGCCTGGGCTCTGGCTCCCTGGCGCGACGTCGATCGGCTCCAAGACGGGCCGCGCGGGCGTCGGCGTGCTCTTCGACGAGGG
>CAZKWG010001147.1:0-1716 GCA_964556105.1 uncultured Enterobacterales bacterium
GTTCACGGCGTCGAGCGGCGTGACGGAGGCGTAGAGCACCGCCATGAGGCCGGGCAGGTACTTGTCCATCATCAGACAGTTGACGTAGATCGCCGGCTTGATGAGGCCCGAGCTCAGCTCGCCCTCGTCCACGTCGATGCTCGTCTTGTAGCGGATCTCGCCGTCGTTGAAGTCGAGCTCGAAGTTGCCGATCGCCATGCCGTAGTTGGCGCGGGTGATGAACTCGGCGATCTCCGCGCGCTTCTCCTCGGGGGCGTTCACGGAGGCCACCGAGTAGAAGAGGAGCTGGTTGTTGCGCTCCTGAGCGAAGCACATCCAGCGACCGTTCTTGCCGACGAAGGGCAGGCGCAGCACCGGGCGCTCAGGGTGGCGCTCGAAGTTCCAATTGTCTTCCTTGAAGAACGCTTCGGTCGCGTCGAGGATCTTGCCCATGGTGTACTCCGTCGTGCCATGAAGAGACCGTCACCTTAGCGGTCTGGCGAGTCGGGCGCAACGGTGTCCAGGTCACGCGCGTGCGTTCGCGCGGCGGCCAGGGCGTGCAGGCGGGAGAACTCCGTGTCCGACAGGCTCCACGCCTCTTGGAGCGGCACGTCGGGCGCCTCCAGCCAGCGGCGCGGGACGGGCCAGGCGGCGAGCGCGTGGGGGTAGAGATCCAGACGAGGGCCGGCGGCGAGGCGGCCCAGGCCGGAGCTCGCCGGGCTCTGGAGCAGCGCGAGCAGGCGCTCGATGGGCACGCGGGCGTCGCGCGGGCGGGCGACCGTCAGCGTGTGGCCGGGGATCAGGCCGTCGCGATCCAGCCAGACGCGCGGGACGCCGCCGCCCCAGAGGCGCTGCACCAGCAGCTTCTCCCCGGCGAACAGGGCGAGGCGCTTCGGGCGGTGCATACGCTCGGGCGCGTAGTCGATCCAGCGAAGGCGCCCCTGGGTGAGGTCGCGCGCGTCGACATAGGGGCGCAGACCGGGGCCGGGCTGGTCGGAGAGCAGGCGGGCCTTCGGGCCGTCCGCGCCGTGGGCGACGACCCCCGTGTCGATCTCGCACAGATCGCCGAGGGGAACGCTGCGCGCCAGCACGACGGCGAGCAGCTCGGGATCGCCGGGGGCCAGACTCGGATCCCAGGGCGCGCTCTCCAGGGTGAGCCAGGAGGCGTGGTCGAGCCCGTGGTCGGGCAGCGGCGCTGGGCCCTCGCCGGCGGAGAGGGCGACGAGGGAGACGTTGACGACCGCCCCCGGAAAGCGGGTGGAGGGCGTGATCGCGGTCAGGCGATGGCGCGCCGTCCACTCCCGCCGCAGCGGGCGGGCGTAAGGCTGCACGAGCATCGGCGAGGGCAGGACCAGACAGAGCCCGCCCCCGGGCGCCAGGAGCGTCGCGGCGTGGGCGGCGAAGGGAACGGCGAGGTCGAAGCGCCCGCTCAGCCAGGGCAGGCGGGCCTGCAGCGCGCGGCGCAGGGCGGGGTCCTGATGTTCGGGCGGGACGAAGGGCGGGTTCCCGACCACCAGATCGAAGGGCGCCTCCGGTTGGAACTGGAGCCCGTCGCCCAGGTGGACGCGCGCGCGCGGGGCGGCGACCTGCGCGACGGCGGCGGTGGCGGGCTCGATCTCCACGCCCTCGGCCTGCAGGCCCAGCTCCGCGAGGGCGACGAGGAAGGCGCCTGCGCCGCAGGCCGGGTCGAGCGCGCGCGCGACGGGGCGGCTCGCGGCGGCGAGGGCCAGGCGCACG
>CAZKWG010001148.1:0-1706 GCA_964556105.1 uncultured Enterobacterales bacterium
GCGGGAGAGTTCCTTAGAGTCGGCCGATCGCTGCGATGGGGCGTGGAGGTGGATCTCGAAGGCGCCAGCCACTCCCGCGAACGGGCTGATCAGCTTCGTTAGGGCTGCCTTGAGACGGAGGAGTTTCTCCCGAGGCCAAGGCTCTCGCAGGGCGGTGATATCAAGCATCGTCCCCGACTCAGGCACTGATAGCGTCGGTGGGACAACGAACTGCCGCGTCTGTGTCAGCTCCACGGGCACTTGCTCGAACTCGCGGCGGGCATCCTCCTCAAAGGCGTCCCAGTTCAAGTCGACGACGTTTACCTCCTCGTCGTCCCGTGATCTGGTCTGCATGCACAGGTGTCCACCCAAGCGGTCGCAGGAGAACCTGCCGACCCCCTTGCTCCCGGCGTAGGCCCCCCGCGCAGCGATCTTGTCGCGGTAGTCTTCGTCCTCGGTGCCGTCGCGCTTGGCGGAGTACGCCACAAACAACCACTTGTCTCGGATGTCCTGGGCAGTCATGCCCTTGCCATCGTCGAGTACCACCAGCCGGTCCGGCCCGAAGAAGAGGTCGACCCTCCGAGCGTGAGCATCATAGGAGTTCTTGACGAGTTCGAAGAGCGCCACAAATTCGTCGGTGACCAGATCCCGCCCAAGCAATCGCTTGAGGCCGGAGCTGACTTTGAACGCGGCATTCACGGGTCCTGGGTCAGCCACCTTCTCCCCGAATGGTGAGGCGTACGCCGGTTCGTTGAAAGCGGCAGCGCGCTGGGATGCATGGACGGGTGGTGTAGCGGGTCGTCACAGGCGATATAGTATCGCACTTTCGCCCCAGCGGCAGCCCAGTCCCGAGAGCCGCACACCCTCGGCGGAGCGCGGCACCAGCTGAGGTCCACGAGGCCTGCGTCTCTACGCCGGTTAGCTCGCCTCCACCCGCAAGCTCGCCCCAGGTCCCGAGCGGAAGCGTTTTCCGCCTCCCTGGCCCCGGCCGAAGCGCAAAACTCGGTGACGGTCCTGCCCAGGCGGTTGTCGTTGGTGCGCGGTCCGCCGGCCTCGCCGGTGGCAAACCGACGAGGACCTGCTGCTCGACGAGGTCCACCGCGGCCGATGGGACGACAATCACAAGCACGTTGCGAAGGTTGTAGAGGCTGCGGTCGCTGAGGAGCGTCATCGGGGTGGTGATGCCTTCATCACCGGGGATGGCAATTGTGTGAACAGCAACTACACCGCGCGGTACGAGGCGCTCGGTCGTTGCGCCGACCAATTTCGGCAAGAGGATGTCGATGAGGTCGACGGTGAGCAGCGTCTTGAGCCCGTCGAAGGCGAAGGGGTCAAGGCGCACGGCCGTCGTGGGGACGTTGAGGTTCAGGGGGGAGCGCGGTCGGGCTGTTGGCGAGGGCGTAGTTCATCCCCTATCCCGTCGCGGCGGGCACCGTGCCACCCTAAATGTCGATGCGCCCAAGTGGACCCTGAGGGCAGGTGCTGCTGCACAATTCGGACTTCATAGTTGACCACGGTGGCCCCCTGTCCGTCCTTAATCCCCACCCCGTCCCCACCGAGTCCCCGGCCCACCGGGGACCACCTTCCCCGCCTCCACCCTCCGCAATCCCCCAAAGTCCCCGGCGTCCCCGGCTCCCAGCGACACCTGCCCACGTATAGCCCCCCGCAAATTTCGCATGTCTTCACGCGCCGCGCCCCCAACCCCGACAACACGAAGATTCCCCTGC
>CAZKWG010001149.1:0-1697 GCA_964556105.1 uncultured Enterobacterales bacterium
GCCCAGCTCCCGCGCCACGGCCTCGGCGGTCGCGCGGCGGTCGCCGCTCAGCATCGCCACCCGCAGGCCCTGCGCCTTCAGCCGCGCGACGGTCTCCCTGGCGGCCTCCGTCGGCCGGTCGGCGATGGCGACGAGCCCGGCGAGCCGGCCGTCCAGGGCGACGAAAGACGGCGTGCGCCCCGCCCGAGCGAGACGCTCCGCCTGGTCCTCCAGGGCCGACGGGTCGATGCCCGCGGCGCTCAGCCACGCCGCGGTGCCGATACGCACGCGCCTGTCTTCGACGGTGGCCTCGATGCCGGCGCCGACCTCGATCACCAGGTCGCGCGCGGCGGGCGAGGCGCCCAGGTGCGCGGCGCCGGACACGATGGCCCTCGCGACGGGGTGCTCGCTCAGGCGCTCGGCCGCCGCGACGAGCCGGAGCAGCGGGTCGGAGCTGCCCTCCAGCGCCACCACGTCGGTGAGCTCGGGCCGCCCGGCGGTCAGCGTGCCTGTCTTGTCCAGCAACACGGTGTCGATCCGGCTGGCCGTCTCGAGCGCCACGCCGCCCTTGATGAGGATGCCCAGCTCTGCGCCGCGACCCGTGCCCACCGCCACCGCCGCGGGCGTGGCCAGGCCCAGCGCGCAGGGGCAGGCGATCACGAGGACCGCGACAAATTGCTGCATTGCAGCATAACCGCCGCCGCCCGTGGGATCGAGCAGGTACCAGGCCAGGCCCGTTATCGTGGCGATACCCAGGACCACAGGCACGAAGTAGGCGCTGATCACGTCCGCGAGCTGGGCGATGGGCGCCTTGCTGCCCTGCGCCTCCTCCACCGCCTCGATGATCCGCGCGAGCGCGGTGCCGCCGCTGGTCGTCTTCACGCGGACCACCAGCGCGCCGGCCCCGTTGATCGTGCCGGCAAAGACCGGCGAGCCGACCTTCTTGTCCACGGGCAGGCTCTCGCCGGTCAACATCGCCTCGTCGGTCGTGGACGTGCCCTCCTCGACCTCGCCATCGACCGGAACACGCTCGCCCGGCCGCACGAGCACCCGCCAGCCGGGCGAGAGCCGCGCGACCGCGACCTGCTCCTCCGAGCCATCCGAGCGGATCCGGGTCGCGACGTCCGGCTGGAGCGCGACGAGGCCGCGCACCGCGTCCGACAGCCGCTTCTTCGCGCGCCCCTCCATCCACTTGCCGACCAGCACGAAGCTGATGATCGCGGCCGCCGCCTCGAAGTAGACGTGCGGCTGCACGCCGTGCTCCGCGTGCGGGAACAGGCCCGGGGCCAGCACCGCCACGGTCGAGTAGCCCCAGGCGGACAGGGTGCCGAGCGCGACCAGCGTGTTCATGTCCGCCGTCCGATGGCGCAGGGCCACCCACGCGAGCCGCAGGAAGCGCAGGCCCGGCCCGAACACCACCGGCGTCGCGAGCCCGAGCTGCACCCAGGGCACCCACGGCCCGTCCGTCCCAGGGAGGACGCCGTGCGACATGGCCAGCACCAGGAGCGGCGCCGTGAGCGCGATCGCGGTCACGAGGTCCCGCCGGAGCCGCGCGACGTGCTCGTCCTCGGCCTGGCGCTGGGCCTGGGCGCGCGTCTCGACCTCCGGCACCGCCGGCGGCGTCGCGTCGATCACCTCGTAGCCCACGTCGCGCACGGCCTGCGCGAGCCGCCCGAGCGAGACGAGCTTCGGGTCGTGGAAGACGGTCGCGCGCCCGG
>CAZKWG010001150.1:0-1696 GCA_964556105.1 uncultured Enterobacterales bacterium
GCGCCAGCGCCATGCCCGCGCCCCAGGCGCTGGGGCTGATCACCCGACGGGGAGCCGACGCGCTCGGCCTGGACACGGGGGCGCTCGAGGTGGGGCGCCCCGCCGACCTGGTGATCGTCGATCCGGATCTCCCGAGCGCCTGGGGTGGAGGGGACCCCCGGGCGGCGCTGGTCTACTCGCATGGTCCCGCCTCGATTCGCGAGGTGTGGATCGCCGGCGAGCGCGTGGTCTCCGACGGCCGCGTCCTGGGCTGGGACACCGCCGAGACCCTGGCGGGGGCGAAGGCGGCGCTCCTGCGCGTGCGCGCGCGGGCGGGCCTGTGAAGGTCTTCGAGGCCGCCGCCGCGGCGATGAGGGCGGGTCGCCCCTGCGCCATGGTCACTGTGATCGGCGTGGATGGATCGGCGCCCAGGGCCTCGGGCTCGCGGATGCTGGTCTACGCGGACGGCGCGCTGGAGGGGACGGTCGGCGGCGGCGCCTGGGAGCACCGGCTGATCGCCGAGGCCGTGGACGCGATGCGCGAGCGACGGCCGCGGCGGGTGGCCGTTCACCTCACCCGCGATCTCGGGATGTGCTGTGGAGGGGCGATGGAGGCCTTCGTCGAGCCGCTGCGACCGCAGGAGCAGCTCGTGATTCATGGCGCTGGCCACGTCGGCGCGGCGACGGCGCTGCTGGCGCGCGGGCTCGGCTTCGCCGTCACCGTGGTCGATGAGCGCCCGGAGTGGTTGGACGCTGCGCGCCTCCCGGACATTCAACGGGTGCTCGCCGATCCGCGCCGCGTCCTCGAGGAGCTGCCCCAGGGCCCCCTGGCCTTCCACCTCGTCGTGACCCACAGCCACCCGCTCGACCAGGACCTCGTGGAGATGCTGCTGCCGCGCGACCTGGCCTGGCTCGGCCTCATCGGCAGCAGGGCGAAGGTGGGGCGCTTTCTGCTGCGGCTGCGCGCCGCGGGGATGGATCCCGCGCTCTTCCCGCGCCTCTCGGCCCCCGTGGGGCTGGACATCGGCGCCGAGACCCCAGACGAGATCGCGGTCTCCATCGTCGCGGAGCTGGTGCGGGTCCGCCGAGGCGTCAACCGCCCTCCCCTGCCCCTGTCGGAGATCCCGCTGGCGGCGCGCGGCGGAGACGGCCGCGCTCACCCGCCCGCGCTGGCGGAGAAGACCGAGGGCTGAGCATTGGGCCAGCAGCCCCTGGCCAGAAAAAGAAAAGGGGCCCTCGCGGGCCCCTCTTCGTCGAATCTGCCTCGGTGCTACAGGATGCGGAAGCGGAAGAAGGTCTCGCCGATGATGACCTCCTCGCCGCCGAAGAGGCGCCGCTCGGTGATCAGCTCGCCGTTGACCAGCGTGCCGTTCGAGGAGCGGTTGTCTTCGATGTAGAAGTTGTTGCCCCGGCGGAACAGCTTGCAGTGGAAGCGGCTGACCTTGGAGTCGTTCTTGATCTGGATGTCGTTGTCGCGACCGCGGCCGATGGTCAGGACCTCGTTCGTGAACGGGTAGATCTGCTCCTCGGCCGTGCCCTCTTGATAGAGCAGCAGGGCGCGGCGGGGCTCGTCGGAGCCGGCGTTGTTCGTGTCGATCTGCGCCGGGCCGCTCTCCATCTCCACGCCGATGTCGTCGCCGCCCACCGAGGTCTCGACGTCCTCGACCAGATCGAGCTCGACCTCGGGGCCCTCGGTGCGCTTCAGCAGATCCTGCGAG
>CAZKWG010001151.1:0-1693 GCA_964556105.1 uncultured Enterobacterales bacterium
GTGAGCATGTTGGTGAACTGTTTCCCATGCCGCTGGTCCCGTCTGGTGGTCTTCTTGTAGAGCTCGTCGAGCTGGGCCTGGGACATCCCCTGCAGCGTCGGGTCGCTGACCTGAGCGCCTCCCTCGCGCGCCTCGATGGCGCGCCGCGCGTCCTTGGCGATGTCGCCACGTCGGTCTTCAAACTTGGAGAGCGGGTTGATGAAGCGCTTGAAGGTGCCCCACTTGCTGGCCTTCTTTTTGTTGTCCAACATCTCCTCGGCCTGCCCGAGATCGCGGGCGCGGCCCCAGCGGTTCGCCATCCGCGCGCCCAGCCCCGTCGCGGCGACCGTAGCCTTGACGCCCTTGCCCACGGCCATGGGGATGAGCCCGGTCGGACCCATGGCCGATCCGACGGTGTCCGCCGCGCCGCCGACGGCGTTGACGCTGTTCACGGCCGCCTTGCCGGCGAATTTGCCGTGCAGCGTGCCGCGCGCGCGCTCCAGCCGACGGGCCTCGCGCACGTCACCCCAGGTGTCCTTGAAGCCCTTGATCTTGTTGGGGTCGCTCTCCTGGAGCGCCCCCGCCTTGGCCACCCCGTACTCGGCCTCCTTCGCCTCCCGGGCCCCCTGAATGAGCTGCTTCTGCTCGTTGATCGCCGCCTTGTTCTTGTTGGTGCCGATCCCGACCATCCGCTTGTACCAGGGCACCTTGGCGTTCGCGGCCTTCTGTTCGGCGGTGAGCTGGCCCAGGCGATCCTTCGCGGCGTCCAGCTCTGCCCTGGTCTTCGCCTTGGCGTCGAAGTTCTCGAGCGTGTTCAGCTCCCGATTGATCTTCTTCTTCTTCCCGATCTCCCAGAAGTGGGCCTTGGCGCGCTTGTCCTTCAGGTAGGTCTCCCGGGCGACCTTGTTGGACGGATCCAAGGTGGGCGCCGTGTCCCCGAACCGCGCGTCGAGCATGTTCTCCTTGTGGGAGCTGATCGCGCTGCCCGCCGCGCCGCCCTTGCGCGTCTTGACGGCCCGGTAGGTCGAGTCCACGGCCTTGGCGCCCGAGACGACCGTCTCGATGCCGCTGCCGATCGCGCCGAGAAAGCCGGGACCGCCCGCGACGCCAGCGATGCCCAGACCGCCGCCGGTCGCCTGGATGGCGGTCTCCAGCAGCGCCTTGTTCCGTTGGGAGCGCGCGAAGCCGCGCCCAGCGACCGTCTCGGCGTTTCGCAGGTTGGCCTGCTCGCCCAGCGCCCGCGCGCCCGTCGAGACGGCGCCCAGCAGCCCGAGGCCCGCGCCGACGCCGCCCAGCACGTTGTTGGCGACCTGCATCCCCTTGCTGGCCTCGCCCGTGACGCTCATCACCTCCTGCCCGGTCTGGATCGGTGAGAGCACCGCGTCGGCCGTCGTCACCGGAACGTCTGGGAACTCTCCCAGCGCCTCCGAAACGTCAGCAACTCCCTTCAACTTCTTCGCCGCCTTCTCGTCTCGTGGCTTGCATTGGATGGGCGCCGCGCCGCCGCCCCAGCCCTGCCCCGCGCCGCCCACGTCGGCGGACAGCCCGCCCGCCGCGCGCGCGCCCGCCGTGTCCGCCTCCGACTCCAGGCCGGGGTCCGCCTCGACGGACGCGCCCTCCCCGCTGGAACGCGCGACGCCGCCCCGCTGCTGGACGACGTGGGCCAGCTCGTGGCCGATCAGGCGCTGCCCGGCCGCGCCGTCGGGGTCGTAGC
>CAZKWG010001152.1:0-1692 GCA_964556105.1 uncultured Enterobacterales bacterium
GTTCATCGGGCTCGCCCTGGGCGGGCGCGTCCACGACCGCCTCGACCCGCGGCGCTTCCGGCTTGGGGTGTTCGGCCTGCTCTTCTTCGCGGGAGCCTCGCTGCTCTGGCGCTCGCTCGGGGAGTGAGCCTGGGCCAGGATCCGGGCGAGAGGACCAGAGAGGAGCGTCAGACCGCCGCCTCGACCGCCGCGCCCTTCTGCTCCGCCGCCTTGCCGAGCTGACCGCAGGCGGCCGAGATGTCGATGCCGCGCGTAGACCGGATCGAGGTGTGGACGCCGCGGTTGACCATGTAGTGCTGGAAGGCTTTGACGGTCTCGTCGCTCGGGCGCCGGATGTCCCGATCCGGGTTCTCGTTGTACGGGATCAGGTTGACCTTGGCCTTTACGCCCTGCAGCAGCCTCACCAGACGCTTCGCGTCGTCGATGCTGTCGTTGAAGCCCGCCATCATCACGTACTCGAAGGTGATGCGCTTGCCGTTGGGCAGGGGCAGCTCGCGGCAGGTCTCCATCAGCTCGTCCAGCGAGTAGCGGCGGGTCAGCGGCATGACGTGCCGGCGCTGCTCCTCGGTGGTGGCGTTGAGGCTGACGGCGATGTTCACCGGCAGCTCGCTGGCCAGCTTCTTCATCGCCGGGACCAGGCCCACCGTGGACACCGTGATCTTGCGGTGCGAGAAGTTCTGACCCTCGCCGTCCAGCAGGTTCCGCAAAGCGATGATGAGGTTGTCGTAATTGTGCAGGGGCTCGCCCATGCCCATGAAGACGAGGTTCGTGATGCGCTCGCCCGGCGGCAGGGTCTTCGTGACCTGCAAGGGCTGGTTGGCGATCTCGCTCGGGAGCAGGTGGCGTTTGAGGCCGAGATCACCCGTGAGACAGAAGGAGCAGGCCATCGCGCAGCCCACCTGGGTGGACACGCAGAGGGTCAGCCGCGGGCCGCCCGGGTGGTCGGGGTCGGGGATGAGCACGCTCTCGATGGCGTGGCCGTCGTGGGTGCGCCAGAGGAACTTCTTCGTGCCGTCGCGGCTGGACAGCACGCGGTCGCAGTGAAGCCAGGTGATCGCCGCGTGGCCCGCCAGCTCCTCGCGGGCGGGGCGGGCGATGTTCGTCATCTCCTCGAAGCGCTCCACTCCGCGCTGCCACATCCATTTGTAGACCTGCAAGGCGCGAAAACGCTCCTTGCCCACGCCCACCATGAACGCCTCCAGGCCCTGGCGGTCGAGGCTCTTGATGTCCACGCGCGCGTCGGTGGTCAGGGGCTGGCTCGCCATTCAGGCTCCGAGAGGGTTATCGTGAGACGGCTGGCGCCAAGGACTGGCGGTCAGCGAGGAGCGCTCGGATGTCCATCCAGGCGGTGCTGGACAGCATCCCCTTCGTCGCGAAGGTCGGCGTCCGCTGCGAGGCGTTCGCACCGGGGAAAGTAGCCCTCTCCCTCCCCGACGCCAAGAGCAATCAGAGCCACGCCGCCACGCTGCACGCCGGCGCGCTGTTCACGCTGGCCGAGACCACGGGCTCGGCCGCCTGCGCGACGCACCCGGACCTGCAGAATTATCAGCTCATGGCCAAGGGCTTCAGCGTGACCTACCGCACGGTCGCGGTGGGCGGCGTGACGGCCCGCTGCCACGTCACGCCGGAGATGGCGCGCACGGTGCTCTGGGGCGTGACCAGCTTCGTGCGCCGGGTGGTGATGCGCGCGGC
>CAZKWG010001153.1:0-1692 GCA_964556105.1 uncultured Enterobacterales bacterium
TGGGGGTGGTTTGTCGAAAATCTGGAGACATGCACTGAACAACGGCCGGCGGCGGGATGATCTGGGCCGTGAGGCGGCTGTCGGAGCTAACTAGTCTATATAGGGACTTTTTGGGCTAATGACTATCGGGTCTTGCAGGTGATCTCGCAGCCGTAGTCCTGCTCGCCGAACGAGGACCGCTCCGCGGCGCTGACCGCGGACCGGGACGCGGGCGGAACCTCGTCCCAGTCCAGGTAGATCCAGTCGGGGCCGACGACCACGCGGTCGGGCTGCGTGGTCGGGCGCTTCCGGCAGGTCCGCTGGGGAGCCGTCGGATCCTGCAGGTCCCAGAGCGTCGCCAGGGTCCCGGCCTCAAGGCTGACGCCGCAGGCGCGCGAGGCGGGCAGGCGGAAGGCGAGGGAGTCGAACAGCCCGCCGCCGCTGTCGTCGAACCAGCCTTCGGACCAGGTGCCGAACTCGACCACCTCGCCCTCGGGGGTCGTCAGCAGGCTGTTCCGGATGCGCACGGCGGCGTGGTCGAAGGCCAGGCGGTCGGGGGAGGCTGACACCTCCAGGTCGTTCCACGCGGCGTCGGGCCCCAGGCGCAGGTCGTAGCCGCCGATGCGCGTCGAGACCGCGCCCGTCTGCCAGTTGACCATCCCGTGCCCTTCACCCGGGTTCATCCCCGAGCTCCAGTCCGCCGTCGGGGCGCGCTGAAGCTCTGGCGGCAGCCGCGAGAGCGCGGCTGGCTCGGAGCCTCCCCTCGGGGGGAGCGCCAGGCCCTCGGAGGCGTAGCCCCACCCGTCCGTTCGGACGGTCTCGCAGGCCGCCGGGCCCGCATCTTCGAGCACCACGGAGACGACGCCTCCGTCGGCGCGGGCGACGTAGCGCCCGGGGCAGTCCAGGCGGACCGAGCGGACCTCCTGGCCCCAGCGGCGGGAGCCCTCGTAGGGCTTCCCCTTCCCCAGCGCGAGGCCTCCGGGGGCGGGCGGGCAGAGGAAGGGGACGGGCAGGACATCGCCTGTTCCCGGGCGAAGACCGCCGCAGAAGGACCACTCGTCTCCTATCGAAGCCAGGCTGCTGTCCAGCGTGATGCAGCGGTCGGCGACCGGGCTGGTGGTCGCCCAGTCTCGGGGCCTCCAGTCCGGGGCGAGGTGGCCGACCTCGCAACTGGCGGCCTGAACCGCGGGGGTCTCTCCGCGTGCCGTGAGCGCGATGAGCGCGGCGGTGAGGGTGCCGGCCGCCCGGGTCAGGCGGGCGGGGGAGCTGGAGGGGCGCGAGAGAAGGCACATTGGATCACCATGGTGAGCGGGAGTGTCATCAGGGCGCATCGGAGTCTTGGAGCAAGCGGCTCAGCAGCGGCTAGGAAGGGGGCTCTCAATCAGGATGACGAGCCTCAGCCCGATGAGGACCAGGAGCAGCATACGATCGCCGTGCCGCGCCAGCACGCGGGCGACCAGCGGGTGCGCGTGCAGCCCGGGGCTTCGCCCGCGCCGGCATCTTCGTCGCCGCGCGCGAGACCGTCATCGGCGACGACCACCTGTCCTGCAAGGAGCTGCCTCCCAGCTTCCAGAACTGGACCGGCCACGACTGGATCTGGGACGGCACCGCCCCGCTGGACCTCGTGGCGGGCCGTCGGGAGGTTGGTGACGAAACCGGGGGTCGGCGTCCTTGCATCGGTAGCCAACCCTCGCCCCCGGCGAGGGTTGGCTA
>CAZKWG010001154.1:0-873 GCA_964556105.1 uncultured Enterobacterales bacterium
GCCCTCCGCCGCCCCTCACACGTTGAAGCGGAAGTGCATCACGTCCCCGTCCTGCACCACGTACTCCTTGCCCTCGACCCGCAGCTTCCCCTGGGCCTTGAGCGCCGCCTCGCTGCCGGCGGCCACCAGCTCCTCGACCCCGTACACCTCGGCGCGGATGAAGCCGCGCTCAAAGTCCGAGTGGATCACGCCCGCCGCCTCCGGCGCCCGGGCGCCGATCCGCACCGTCCACGCCCGGATCTCCTTCGGCCCCGCCGTAAAGTAGGTCTGGAGGCCCAGCAGCGTGTAGGTCGCCCGCGCCAGGGTCGCGAGGCCCGGCTCGCTGATGCCCAGCGCCTCCAGGAAGTGCGCCCGGTCCTCCGGGGGCAGCTCCGCCACCTCGGCCTCGACCTTGGCGCAGAGCACCACGACGCCAGCGCCCTCCGCCTACGCCCGCGCCCGCACCTGCGCGACGTAGGCGTTGTCGGCGCCCAGGCCGCTCTCGTCCACGTTGCAGACGTAGAGCACCGGCTTGGCGCTGATGAGCTGGGCCTCGCGCACGCTCACCCACTCCTCGGCCGTCCACGCGCCCGTGCGCGCCGCCTTGCCGCTGTCCAGCAGCGCCAGCAGGCGCTCGGCCACGCCCAGGTGGAAGAGCGCGTCCTTGTCGCCGCCCTTGCTGTTTTTCTTACAGCGATCCACCCGGCGGGTCGCCGTCTCGATGTCGGCGAGGATGAGCTCGAGGTCGATGGTGTCGATGTCCCGATCCGGGTTCACGCCGCCGTCCACGTGCACCACGTCGGCGTCCTCGAAGCAGCGCACCACGTGCAGGATCGCGTCCACGCTGCGGATGTGGCCGAGGAACTGGTTGCCCAGGCCCTCGCCCTTGCTCGC
>CAZKWG010001154.1:883-1691 GCA_964556105.1 uncultured Enterobacterales bacterium
CGGCGATGTCCACGATCTCCACCGCCGCCGGCAGGATCTGCTTCGAGGCGATGACCGAGTGCAGGCGCGCCAGCCGCCCGTCCGGCACCGGCACCACGCCCACGTTCGGCTCGATCGTGCAGAAGGGGTAGTTGGCGGCGGCGGCGCCGGCGGCGGTGAGGGCGTTGAACAGCGTGCTCTTGCCGACGTTGGGGAGACCGACGATTCCAGCCTGGACGGACATGGGCGCTCCGAGGGACCGAGAGATGGCCGGCCTGCTAACCACCTGCGCCGCGCGGGGCTCCCATGATCGGCCCGTCCTCCCCCCTCCGCGCAGGTGCAGGGTTCGGCCGTCCAGCGCGATCTCCTCGGTCCGCGGGCGCTCTTCCCAGCTTCGGCCGGCGCGCTGGTCGAAGTCGAGAAGCGGGATATCCAGGGCGGGATGAGCACGAGCGCGCCCCTTCCCGTCTTCGCCACCTCGCCGACCCGCACCCTGTTCTTCACGGGCAAGGGCGGCGTCGGCAAGACCTCGCTGTCGGCCTCCACCGCGCTCGCGCTGGCGGACGCCGGGCGCCGCGTGCTGCTGGTCAGCACGGACGCGGCCTCCAACCTGGATGAGATGCTGGGGGCGCCGCTTCGGAACACGGCGCAGCCCGTGCCCGGCGCGCAGGGGCTGTGGGTGTTGAACATCGACCCCGAGGTCGCCGCGGAGTCCTACCGCCAGCGGGTGCTGGCGCAGCTCGGCCCCGACGCGCCGGACGACGAGCGCGCGACGGTGCGGGAGCAGCTCTCGGGGGCCTGCACGACCGAGATCGCCGCCTTCGACGCG
>CAZKWG010001155.1:0-1687 GCA_964556105.1 uncultured Enterobacterales bacterium
TGCGCAGATCAACGCCCAGTCGCGTAGGCTCCGCCCGGCTCGTCCTCGAAGCGCTCGCCGTCCCAGCGCATCCGGTGAAGGTCCAGAATCTCCCGGCGCTCCACGGTGTAGATGTTCAGGTGAGCCGTGCGGCGCTGCTCGGGGATGAGCGCGTAGCCGCTCGCGCCTGGGTTGAGGATGGCCACGGGGCCAGCGGCGCCGGGCAGGCTGGCGCGGAAGCCGTGGTGCTCGTGCCCGTGCAGCACGGCGTCGATGCGGTCCGTGCCGGCGATCATCGCCTCCACCGCGGCGGCGTTGGAGAGCGCGCGGGTCCATGGGCCATAGGGCTCGCCCCGCCGGCTGCGCAATGGATAATGCAGGGCCAAGAAGATAAAAGGCCGATTTTTCGCGGGGAGCGCCTTCAGGAGGGCCTCGGCGCGCGCGATCTGCTCGGGCGGCGTGTAGCCGGAGCTGAGCCAGGAGGTCCTGCAGGTCTCCAAGGTGAGGACGGCCACGTCGCCGTGGTGGTGCAGGTGCGGGATCTCCGGCCCCATCCACGGCCCGAACCAGCGGCGCATCCGCGCGCCGGGCGCGTCCTCGCTGACGTAGGTGTCGTGATTGCCCGGGATGATCACGGCGGGCGTACGCTCGAGCAGGGGATCGAGCAGCGCGCGCGCCGCCTCGAACTCCGCGTCGAGGGCCTGCGCCGTCAGATCGCCGGTGATGATGAGCAGGTCCGGCGCCAGCGCGCGCGCCGTCGCCACCGCCGACGCCTGCACCCTGGCGGAGAACTTCGACTGGCGACCGAGCAGGTAGAGGTTGGCGCTCCCCAGGAGGCGCTTGCCGACCAGCTCGCTGGCCCGCGGCGCCACCTGAACGTGCAGATCGGTGAGATGGACCACCCTCATGACCGACTCCTCCAGGCGAGCACGAGCGCCGCCACCAGCAGCGTGACGCTGAGCAGGCCCGCGGTCAAACCCGGCGCGAGGCTGGCCGGAGCCACGGCGAAGACCACCCGATCTCCGCCCAGCTCGAGCTGCGTCAAGCCGGCCGTCTCCGGCGTCCAGCGGAGCCCGCCCGTCGCGTCGGTCGTCCCGAGGGTCCGCTGCCGCGCGTCCACCGCCCCGGCCCACGCGGTCTCCACCAGCGGCTGCCCCACGACCGGCCGCCCGTCGCGCCGCACGCTGAGCCCGGCCTCCTGGCCGACCACCGGGTCTCCGTCGAGCACGACCTGCAGGGCGCCCGCGCTCATCGCTCCTCCCCGACAACAGCCTCAGGCGGCGCGGCCCAGGCCAGCGCCGTCGTCACCACGACCCCCAGCACCAGCGTCGCCGCGGGCGCCACGACGTGCAGGGCGCCGCTGAGCGGCCCGAGCGACCCGAGCGCCTCCGCGGCCTGGGCGCCCGGCGGCGAGAGCAGCCCGGAGATCAGCCCATGAAGCAGCGCGAACGCTGCGATCCCCGGCAGCAGGGTCCGCGCCAGCGGAGGGAGCCAGGCCTGCAGCGCCAGCGTCCCGCTGGGATCCGCGCGCCGGCACAGCTCCACGAGCCTGGGCTGACGGCGCGCCTCCAGGCCCAGCAGCAGCGCCACGAGCGGCAAGCCCACCGCGCTGGTCCAGCCCGAGATCAGCTCCGCGGCCAGCAGCCCTGGCGCGCCCATCCAGGCGAGCGCCGCCGCCAGGAGGCCGACCCCGAAGAGCAGCGGAGCG
>CAZKWG010001156.1:0-1681 GCA_964556105.1 uncultured Enterobacterales bacterium
CCACCCGGGCCGCCACCCTGCGCATGGTGAGGCCGTCCAGCCCGCCCGCCAGCAGCAGGTCACGCGCGCAGACCAGGATGCGGTCGGCGGTGTCCTCGGGCAGGGGCGGTGCGGGCTGGGTGGTCGGCGTCTTCATGTTTACACTGTTAACACGAGCGGCGCGGGGAGCGCAAGGGGCGGGGCAGCACTACCGAAGAGCAGGTCAGCGGTCCTTTTTGGCGTGGGATTGTTGACGGTAATCTACGTTCAAGCTACAAAGCAGCGCTCTGAGAGGTGTGTAGATGATCGAAGCCCCCCGTGAGAGACTTGTCCTGGTGATTCCGCTGGATGAGGTAGAGATCCCTCGGCAGGATCTGGATTTTCTGGCCGACGGGGTCCTCGCCAGCCTCGTTACGAACGTTCAGGCCTATCTCCTGGGCGGTGGACCAAGGCCGGGTGTCATCGGGCCGAAGTTTGCGCGTGTCATTCGGGAAGACCTGCTGAAGCAGCCTGATTTCGAGCTTCGTCCCGGCCCTGGTGTCGAGCTTCGCCCGGGCCCGGAGTTCCGCGACCGGCCGGTTGGCGACTGACCCCTTGCTCGTCCTGGTGAAGCTCGTCGAGCGCTGCAACCTCGACTGCTCGTACTGCTACATGTACAGGGCCGGTGATCAGAGCTGGCGGACGCGGCCCTGGATTCTCGATGGTCTCCAGAGGGGTCTGCTGCTTCGTCGTTGCGAAGAGCATCTCGCCTCCGACCCCTCGGCGCGGATCGATCTCGAGCTTCACGGAGGGGAGCCCCTTCTCTTTGGTCTTGCGCCGATGCGTCTCCTCCTCGAGGATCTACGGGCCTCACTTCCCGGCGGGCGCTTTGGCGTAGGTCTCACCACCAACGGCGTGTTGATGGATGAGCAGTGGGCCGATCTCTTCGAAGAGCACGGCGTACGGTGGGGCGTCTCCTGCGATGGACCCCCAGCGATCCATGATCGGCGTCGCCGGGCTGCGGATGGTCGCCCGAGCAGCGGTCACGCAGAGAGGGCCGTGCGCCTCGGTGTTCGCAGACGTGCGTCGGGGCGTGACGGGTTCTGCGGTGTGCTCGCTGTGGCCGATCCTCGCGCCGAGGGGGCGGAGGTCATTCGCTACCTCCACGATCTGGGCGTTCATCACCTCGATCTCCTCCTTCCGGACGCGACCTGGGAGCGGGCATCGGCGGGCGATGTCGGGGCGGCGGGGTTGACGGCCTATATGATCTCAGCCTTCGACGCCTGGATGTCCATCGATGACGGAGCCTTCCGTGTTCGAGTCTTCGAGGAGATCCTCGGGGCCCTCCTTGGGCGACCTCCTCAGCTCGACGCGCTCGGCGGGAGCCTGGAAGGGCTGCTGGTCGTCGAGTCCGACGGGACCTACCTGCTGGGCGACGTCTTGCGAATCGCCGGTGCAGACCGCGTGGCTACGCCTCATCGTCTCGCCACGAGCTCGTTCCGAGAGGGGCTGTCGTACGTTTATGAGCGTATCCCGAGCGCCTGCGCTACCTGTAAGGCCTGTCGCGTGTTCCATGCATGCGGTGGCGGCTATCTCCCGCATCGCTTCGATGGGGTGAGCTTCGACAATCCCAGCGTCCATTGTAAGACCTTGATGACGCTCATTGAACACATGTACGCCGTGCTGCGCAGCCGGCTGCCCGCTCACTGGGCGGAGGCGTCCC
>CAZKWG010001157.1:0-1676 GCA_964556105.1 uncultured Enterobacterales bacterium
GGCCTGGCACCAGGCCGTCCACCGGGTCGAGGTGGCGCGCGGCGGGCGCGGGACCCGCTACCACCGGCTGCTCAACCGACTCGACACGCACGTCAACCTCCCCTTCAGCATCCGACCGGTCGCGCCCCACGCCGCGCGCGCAGATGGAAGCCCGGACCCCGAGGTGTTATGAAGGGCTCTCCAAGGATCTCTCCGAGAGGGTCACCCGGAGGAGATCGTGCGGGAGGGTGACAGGATGCGAACTCATCAGACCTCGAGACACTCAATGCGCAGGCTCCTCGTCGCCAGCCTGATCCTCGGCGTCGCCGAGGCCTCGGCCGCGCCGCGCGGGCTGGACGACCCGACGGTAGACCGGCCAGCGCGCGAGCCAGAGGCCCAGGAGGCCGGGAAGAAGGGCGGCGGCGACGCGGGTGGCACGAGCGCCCGCAAGGGCAAGAAGGCTCCCCCCGCCCCTGCCTCCAGCCCTGGGGACCGCTCGCCCGCCCCCGCTCCAAGCCCCGCTCCCGCGTCAGGCCCCGCCCCCGCTTCAGGGCCCGCCCCCGCTCCCGGCCCCGCCCGAGCGCCGGGGCACGACGAGCCCGGCGCTGGCCGCGAAGCCCCGCGCGCGCCCGCCAGCGCCGCGCCACAGGGCAGCCCGCCGCCATCGGGAGCGACGCCCACCGCCCCCCGGTCCGCGCCTGCCGACGCGCGCGCCGTCCCTGGCGCTCGCCCGGAGGGCCTCACGCGCTCCTATGAGAGCCACGGGCGCACCCCGCCGCCGCTCTCCTCTCGCGACGACCACCGCTACACGCGGCCGTCCCCCCACCACGTCCGGCCCGCCCCGCAGGCCGGTCACGGGCCGCCGGGACACCACTGGTATCGGCCCTACTACACACGCTGGTATGTCCACCCCTATTATCGGTGGGTGGTGGCGACCTATGTGGTCGTGGCCTTCACCTTCGAGGTACAACCCTGGGTGGTGACCTGGGCGCCGCCCCATCGCCCTGGCTGGTACTGGGTGCCCGGCACCTGGGCGCCGGGCGGCTGGTGGGTCCCGGGCCACTGGATGCCCGTGGGCGCGCCCCCCACGGCCTATGCCGGCGTCAACTACGTCTACGTCCCCGGCTGGTGGCAGGGCGGGGTCTATGTGGAGGGCTACTGGCGCGCCGACGCGCGCTCCGGGTGGGCCTGGGTCGAGGGCTACTATCTCGCCGACGGGACCGCCATCCCCGGCCACTGGCAACCGACCACGCCCGGCCCGGCCGGCTACGTCTGGGAGCCTGGCTTCTTTGACGGCGAGGCCTGGCACGAGGGCTTCTGGCGCCCCGAGCAGCGCGCGAACTATCGCTGGTCCTCCGCCTGGTTCGACGAGGACGGTGTCTACCACGCTGGCTACTGGAAGCCCGTGGAGGACCGCCCGGACCAGGTCTGGATCCCCGGCTGGTTCGACGGCAGCCAGTGGGTGGAGGGCTACTGGGTGAGCCGGCCCGAGTACGAGGCCGCCGATCCCCAGACCTGGACGCCGCCGGAGGGCTGGGATGACGGTCGCACGGCGGAGGCCGGCGCCACCCCAGCGGTCCCGGAGGCCGCGGCCGAGGAGGCGCCGCTGGCCATCCCGGTCACGCCGGACGAGACCACGAAGTAGCCAGGGCACAAAGCCGGGTGCCGAAAACCCGGCTTTGTGCCCTGGCGTGCGC
>CAZKWG010001158.1:0-1671 GCA_964556105.1 uncultured Enterobacterales bacterium
GGGCACAAAGCCGGGTTTTCGGCACCCGGCTTCGTGCCCTGGCTAGCCAACCCTCACCGGGGGCGAGGGTTGGCTCGTTGACTAGCCGTCGCTGGCCGCGGGGAGCTCGGTGCTCAGCCCCCATTCCCGGCGTTGACGCTTGATCGCCCTGTCCCCTGGCAGCACCGCCCAGGCCTCGTCCAGCAGCGTGAACGCCTGGGCCTCGCGGCCGATGGCGGCCAGGGCGGCGGCGGCGGCGACGATGACCCTCGGCTCGCGCGGGGCGAGGTCCAGGGCGCGCTTCACCTCGGCCTCGACCTCCTCGGGCCGGAGCTGCGAGACGAGCTCCAGACGGGCGCTCAGCACGGCCGGCTCCTGCGGCGAGAGCCGGGTCGCCTCGTCGAGCGCGGCGAGCGTGCCCTCGACGTCACCCGCGCGCCCGAGCACCTCGGCCAGGTTCAGATAGGGGCCCCAGGAGCGCGGGTTCTCCGAGACGGCCTGCCGCGCCTGCGCCACGTCCGGCGGGTCGGCGAGGACGACGCCGTCGAAGACGCGATCCACCAGCGGTTGTAGTCTCGGGTAGAGGTCCTCGCGCACCAGCATCTGCGCCCGATACACGTAAGCCCCTCGAACCACGAGCAGCGTCTCCATCACCAGCCGATCCTCGTCCAGGCGAAGATCCACCACCACCCGCTCCCCGTGGGCGCCGTCCACCTCCACGGGGACGCGCTCGCGCACCACCACGTCCCGCGCGCCCGCCTCCACGCGCGCCAGCCAGGCTGTCCGGACGGCCTCGAGCGTGGTGGGCCGCGCGCCGAGATCGACCGTGGTGACCAGCGAGGCGGAGCCGGTCGGCGACCGCCAGCCGCGCTCGCCGGTGAACGCCCCGCCGGCGCGCCATCCGGAGGGCCGCAGGAAGGTGGCGCCCGTGTCCTCGACCGGCTCCAGCGCGACCAGCCTCGGCCCGTAGGCGTAGAGCCCCGCGAGCGCGCCCACGATGGCCAGCGCCGCGCCCCAGCGCACGAGCCGGTTCTGCGTACGCCGCGCCGCGAAGACCTCCGGCTCCAACAAGGTCATCAGGGCCACGCCGCCCAGCAGGCCGCCCAGATGACACCAGTTGTCCACGTTCTCCGCCCGGATGCTCGTGAGGATGGAGATCATCGGGTAGGGCAGGATGGCGAAGCCGAAGTACTTGCGGGCGCGGAGCGGGATGGACTCCCAGTGCTTCCAGCCGAAGACCACCGCCGCGGCGAGCAGCCCGAAGCCGCCGCCGCTCGAGCCGAGGGTGGGCAGGCCGGGCGAGAGCAGCAGGCTCATCAGGCCGCCGCTGACCACGCTGCCGAAGAAGAGGATGACAAGGTTCCGCCAGCCCATCGCGCGCTCGAGGTGGTAGCCCGTGTACGCGATGAAGAGCAGGTTGAAGAGCAGGTGCGTGAAGTCCACGTGCAGCAGGCCGTAGCTCAGCACGCGCCAGACCTTGCCCTCCTCCAGGACCGCCGGCGTCCAGTTGGTGAGGTGGCCCTCCAGCCAGCCGCGGGCCTCGGGCGACCAGCTCCACAGGTAGATGCGGATCTGCACGCCCACGAGCAGGGCGGTCGCGAGCGGCAGCCCCAGGGCGGTGAGGTTGCGGCGGAAGGCCACCGCCTCCGGGTCCACCAGGGCCTGGTAGAGCTCCAGCTCGCCCGCGGGTCG
>CAZKWG010001159.1:0-1670 GCA_964556105.1 uncultured Enterobacterales bacterium
GGCGTCCACGCCGTAGCCCAGGTTGAACTTCTCGACGCGGCCATAGGTCTTGTACGTGCTGGCCTCGCCGCCCACCTTGATCTCGGCGCGCGCGGAGAGCAGCTTGCCCAGGTTGTCGTCGCTCACCAGGCTGTCGTTGCCGTTGAACGCGCCGAGCCGCACCCGCGCCACCCCGAAGTCGGCGTCCGCGACCAGGCCCGCCTCGCGCCCCGGCGTCATCCAGACGGTCGAGACCGCGTCCTCCTGGAAGGTCTGGTCGCGGGCGGAGGCCAGGTTGTCGCGCGAGACCGGGACGTGCTGCACGCCGGCCATGAGCCAGATGTCCTTCATGGGCGCGTAGCCGCCATAGGCGTCCACGAGCGAGATCCCGCCACCCGAGGACGAGCTGCCCTGCGCGAGGACCGCGTCATAGGGCGCCGAGGTGCCGACGACGACGCCATAGCGGAGCCGCGGGCCCTCGCCCTCGAAGCCCAGGCGCGCGCGCCGGATCTTGAAGCCGACGTCGTCCTCCGGGTCGCCGTAGCCCGCCGGATCACCCTGGGGGTCCTCGTCGAAGTCCCAGGCCGTGCCCCAGACCTGGATGAGCGCGTAGGGCTCTGGCCTGGGAAGGGTGGCAGGGTCCTTGGACCAGGCGGGAGCGGCGAGCGTCAGCAGAGGGGCGAGGATCGTGGGAAGCATGGATCTCCCGAGTTGGAAGGGGTAGCTTATAACGCATGCGACTCGCCTGGCTCATCCTCCTGCTCACTGGTTGCCGCGAAAACGTGCCCTATGCGCGCGCGGTGGAGATCTCCTCGCTGAAGGAGGGCATCGGCGGCCCCAAAGCCATGGGGCGGCCGGGCGACTTCCTCATCGAGAACGACCAGATTCGCATGATGGTGCGCGGCGCGCGCATCAGCCTCGGACCCCACACCTCGGGCGGAGGCATCATCGACGTGGACCTGCAGCGCGACGATCCCCGCTACCTGCACGGCCAGGGCGAGGACCAGTTCGCCGAGATGTTCGCCACGGTGAACATGAACGTGCAGCTCGCCGATGGCGACACCGGACGGGTGGAGATCGTCGCCGACGGCAGCGACGGCGGCGCGGCGATCATCCGGACCGAGGGGCCGTCCGAGCCCTTCCTCACCCTGCTCGGCGCGCTCTGGGCCATCGTCCAGCAGCCCGAGTTCGCCCGCCCCAAAAGCCCCTCTCGTGCTCCGCATCCGGGCCGTCCCCTCCCACGGCAGCATTGGCAAAGTCACCGCCTTCTACCGGGTTCAGTTCAGTTCGGAGAGAGCTCTGGAACTGGCCGACTCCGGTACCCTCGGCGATACCCAGGCGTCAGACGGCCTCTGGTCCGGGACCTTGCCCGAACGACCCTATCCGCCCGGGACTCTTTTGCGTTGGCGATTCGAGGCGGTGGATGCCGAAGGCCGGACCAACCGCTGGCCGTTGAATCCGGATCGCCAACATTCGGCACAATACCTGGGCACCGTCCTGGAACCCGAGTCGGTCGCCAGTGCATTGCCGGTGTTCCATCTCTTCATACCCGCCTCCCAAATCGAACAGGCCGACACCGAAACCGGCACCACCGCAGTCCTGTTCTACGACGGGGAACTCTACGACAACATCCTCATCAAGATCCGCGAGGGTGGTAAGAACGAGCTGGCGAACCTGATCAAGGGCCACGA
>CAZKWG010001160.1:0-1669 GCA_964556105.1 uncultured Enterobacterales bacterium
GGAAGGGCGCGCCTCTTCCGGGGGCGCCGGCGCTCGGCCTCATCGGCCGGGTCGGGGATCGGACCTTCTTCATCGGCGCCGAGCGCGCCTTGCCGTCCGGCCTGGAGGGGATGCTCCAGCTCGGGGTCAACCGCTCGACCACGGCGCGGGGGGCTGTCCGCGGGGGGCTGTCGGTGCAGATCCTCGAGGTCGAGATCGACGCCTCCGCGCGAGGGGCAGCCTGAGACGTGGCTGACCTCCACGCCCTCGACGCCACCCAGATCGCGCTGCTGCGACGCGGCGAGGGCCTGCCGGAGCGGGGAGAGTCGGGGCGCGTGCGCGACGCCGCCGTCTGGCTTCGCGACACCCTGCCCGGCCCTCCGCCTGGCCGCTGGCAGGCCCCACCGCCACGCCCCGCTGTCCCCCCGCTCCCAGGGGGGCTGCCGCCACCGCTTCTCCCGCGAGCGACCTGGGAGGCGATGGGCTTCGTGGTCGTCGGGCCGGCCTTCGCGTCGGCTGCCATCGAGATCCTCGGCGCCGCCGCGGATCGCGTGCTCGACCTGGCGTTCGCCAGCAGCGGCATGGAGGAGCGGGCGGACTGGGTGGCCCGGGTGACCCAGATCCCCGACCCGGCCGACTGGGATCCGACCTTCGACGCGCTGGAGCAGGCGCCCAGCCTGGCGGCGCTCGCCTCGGCCGCCATCGGCGCGCCGGGCGCGCGATGCCTGTGGTCACACCTCGTGATCAAGCCCCCGGTCGAAGGAGCGGCGCTGCCCTGGCACACGGACCGCCCGACCTGGCCCTTTCCCTCAGATGTGCCCGCCGTCGCCCTGTGGATGGCGCTCGACCCGCTCGAGGCGGACAGCGGCGGGCTGTGGTACCGACCCGGGAGCCACCGCGGGGGCTCGGACGGCGAGGACCCGGTGCAGCCCCGGGTCCCCCTCGGGCACCTCCTGATCCACCACGGGTCATTGCTGCATTGCAGCAAAGCCAATCGCTCCGGCCGATGGCGTCGCGCGTGGATCGGCGTCTTCGGGTGTCCCCCGGAGGCGGTCTGAGCGTCAGCCGGACCAGGCCGACGCCGACGATAATGGTCAATAGACGATGTCACGACTTGACGTGAACGCCATTAAGTTTGCGTTGTGAATGTACTGGCCCAGCGTGAACCTGACTCGCGGTTGAGCTGTATTGGATTCACGGGAGCGCGGCCAGCGCCAGGGTGGGAGGTTGACAGGTGGCGAGCCGGGCGGGTTGGCGGAGCTGCGCCCGCATCTCCCGAGCGATCTCCAGTCGCTGGAGCCGAGCGGCCTGGATCGCCTCATGGCGGCCTTTGAGTTGGTCCTTGGGGGTGACGTAGCCGATGGCGGAGCGCAAGCGGCGGTTGTCGTAGTGCGCGACGTAGGCGGCGACGAGAACGCGGGCTTCCTCGAGGCTGGAGGGGGGCCGGAGGCGGATGGCCTCTGTCTTGATCGACAGCTCTCCTGCTAGCCCAGAAGGTGCCGCAGAGAGCCAGAACCCTCCGCATCGCCTAGGTAAAAATAGAGGTTATAATTTCATAGTTGGTACGAAGAAGCCGGCCTTCGTAAGGAGAGCCTCATGGGTAGGGGTAATACCAAGCGCCGCGGCGACGCGGTGGTGGAGAAGTTCCTGCGTCTGCCGAGCTGGCCGGTGCGCAAGGTGTTCGCGGGCG
>CAZKWG010001161.1:0-1669 GCA_964556105.1 uncultured Enterobacterales bacterium
CGGGTGACGAAGGTTTCGCCACGGCGCGGGGACTCGTGGTTGAAGAGGATGCCGCAGGAGGCGTGGAGGTTGTACGCCTCGCGGTAGTTGATGGTGGCGTGGTGGGCCATGAGCTTGGCGACGGCGTAGGGCGATCGCGGGCGGAAGTGCGTGGTTTCAAGCTGCGGTGGCGGGCTTGAGCCGAACATCTCGCTGCTGGAGGCCTGGTAGAACCGGACGGGGTTGCCGGTGACTTGCTGATAGTCGCGGAGTGCTTCGAGGAGTTTGAGGGTGCCCATTGCGACGCTCTCGGCGGTGTGGATGGGGATCTCGAAGCTGACGCGGACGTGGCTTTGAGCCGCGAGGTTGTAGACCTCGTCAGGCTGGATGGAGCGGACGAGGCGTTCGAGGATGTTGGCGTCGGTGACGTCGCCGTGGTGCAGGATCATGCCCGGTCGGCCGGCGTGTTGCGCGTGGGGGTCGAGGTAGATGTGGTCGAGGCGCTGGGTGTTGAAGTTGCTGGCGCGGCGGACGATGCCGTGAACCTGATAGCCCTTGGCGATGAGCAGTTCGGTGAGGTACGAGCCGTCCTGCCCGGTGATGCCGGTGATGAGGGCGCGGCGAGCGCGGGAGGCGGGGGTTGATGAGGTTGCAGGCGTGGTCATGGTCGGGTGGGGTTGGCGAGGGTAGGAATGCTGGGGGGAAGCGGCAGAGGAAGTGGCCGCGTGGGCAACTGTGTTGGGACGCGTGGAGCGGACACTTGGTCACGCTGCTCGACGATCGCCTTTGGGTTGGTCGGCACGGGGAACGCCTCGGTGCGCGTGAGTGAGTGGAATGTGAGCGCGGCGAGGAGGAGGCTCAGGGCCAGCGGGCCCAGCAGACGGAGGGCGTTGAGAAGTCGCGAAGCCGCGGGCTTCACGCCCGCGGCGAGCAGGGCGATGCCCATCAGGAGCATGGGCTCAAAGTAACGTTGCCAGGCGTTGGCGTTGGCGGACTGCGCGAGCGTGAACCCCGCCAGCAGCGCCAGGGCGTACAGCGCACGAGGGCGCGAGAGCGTGCTCAACCAGCCAACGACGGCGACGGCGCCCAGCGGTGCGAGCAGGAGGATCAGCGGGCTGGTACGGCCAAAGAGCGTCAGGCCTCGCGCGTCCATCGCGCCGACCAGGTTCCAGAGGCCGCTGGAGCGGGGCTCGCGGAGGAAGGTGGTTTCGGGGACGACGGCGAGGATGATGCCGATCGTTGCGGCGAAGTACAGAAGGTACCAGCGGTGCTTGGCGATGCGGAGAAAATCGGGGAGGAACCAAGCGATGAAGAAGAGGCTGTAGACGGCGAAGAGGGCGAGCGTGAAGGCTGGGGCGGCGAGGTTGCCGCCGGCGTGCTGGGAGGCGAAGCTGGGGGGGGTGAGGCCGTGCCAGAGACGGAGGAAGTACACAAGTATCAGCAGCGCGGGTACGCCGACAAGCCCGGCGCTGAGGATGGGACGGAGGTACGGGACACGCGATGTTGTCGGGACATTCGCGGTGCTCGCGGCGTGGATGCAGGAGCTTGCCAGCACGAGCACGCCCGTCCAGGCGTGGCTCTGCCGAACGAGCACCAGAAGTGCGAGCACGAGTGCCTGCGCGATGAGCCGCCAACCGTGTGCTGCGTGTGCTTGCCAGGTCAGCGCGATCATCGCGAGAACGCCGAGCCA
>CAZKWG010001162.1:0-1665 GCA_964556105.1 uncultured Enterobacterales bacterium
GGTAGAGCCCCGGCCGCCAGGTCCGCTCGCAGCTTGGACAGCAGACCTCGGCGCCCGGGGGCTGGAGCAGCGGATCGGCCTCATCGACGGTCGCCCAGCCGAGCTCGAGCTCGCCGTCGCAGTCCAGGTCCTCGATCCCGCAGGCGTGGTGGTCCACGTAGGGCGTGCCGCAGCGCATCGCCGCCGCCCGGGTCACCGTGAGCAGCCCGTCCCGCTCCAGCTCCGCCCACGCCGCCCGGGTCCACGGCGCCGGCGTGTCCACCACGGGGCTCAACAGCGCCCGCCACCAGGCCGTCGAGCCCTTCGCCGGCCCGCGCTCGTCGCCACCGCTCGTCCGCGCCCGCGGTCCCGGCCGAGGCACCAGGCTCACGTTCATGTGCCGCCGGACGTAGTCCTCGAAGCGCCGGGCCACGTCCTTGTCCCGGTCGCGGTCGGAGTACCAGAGCACCGGCCGCCCGTCCTCCAGGTCAGGCTCCACCGTGAACCGGTAACGTCCCTCGAAGCCGATCTTGAGCGAGCGCACGTCCCGCCAGTCCATCGCCAGCGGCATCAGCCTGCGCTGCTCGATGACGCTGTGCTCAGCCCGCGCGGCGCCATGCGAGCGCAGCGTGATCGTGCGCAGGTCGTGGCGCCCAGGCTGTCGGGCCGTGATCTCCAGCAACGGGAAGCGGTGGTCCCCCGGATCGCAGGCCGCCGCCACAAACGCCGCCATACGCGCCTCGTCGAGCGTGTCGTGAGCCGGCACGAAGCGCACGTCTCGGCCGGCTGCGGCGCGCAGCATGGCGGTCGCCAGGGCCACGCCGCGCCCGATCTCGGTGTCGCAGACGTCCAGGCGCGCGCCGTCCTGGGTGAGCGCCAGCAGCACCCAGCTCGCCACGCGCCCGGTCACCTGGCCGCCGCTCTCGGTGTCCAGCGTCTCCCACCAGGCCGGCTCGCGCAGCCCGAACAGCAGCTCGCCGGTCTCCTCCCGCTGGAGCACGGCCCGTAGGCGGACCTCGTGGAAGGTGGTCGAGCCGCGCAGCTCGCCCAGCGCGCGCTCGGCGAACTCGGCCCAGGTCTCGGGCTCCAGGTCGGGCAGGCGCCGCACCTTGCCGGCGATCCGCCAGCTCACCCGCCGCCGGCTGTGCCAGCGATCCCAGAGCAGCACCGAGAGCAGGTGCTGAGGCGCCATCCCGTAGAGCATCACGGCGACGGGCAGCCGATGGAGCCTCCCGCCCGGCGTGCGCCAGCCCAGCAGGGTCTCCTCATCGATCTGCTCGCGGGCGACGATCTCCAGGGCGGCGGTCTTCTTGTGCTCCAGGAAGCGCGCGACCAGGAGCAGGTGCCGCTGGACCTCGGGCGTCGCGTAGCGCACGCCGAGCAGGTCGGAGAGCAGCTCGCGGCCGGGCAACTCGCGGCCGTGCTCGGCGAGGGCCTCGCAGAGGGCGTGCTCGGGCAGGCGCATGACCTCGTCGAAGCACTCCAGGCGCAGGTCGCCCAGCCAGAGCGCGCGGTCTGGGGGCTGGTGGAGGTGGGCGGCGTTCAAGGCGGAGGAGGGAAGGCGAGGGCGGGTCAGCATCAAGCGGACTCCAGGGTGAGCAGCGGGGAGCGGGAGCGGGGCGGGCGGGGAAGGGGGGACCTTGATCGACGCCGACGTAAGTAAAAAGACTGGAAATGGATGTCAAC
>CAZKWG010001163.1:0-1663 GCA_964556105.1 uncultured Enterobacterales bacterium
CTGCGACTTCTTCCAGGCCTACGAGCCCTGCGCAGGATCCGCGCCGATGTAGTCCCGCCCGAGCTCAATGTCTGGCCGCCTCGTGGGCCCACCGCGAGGCGTTCCTGGACGGCGGGCTCACGCTGCGCGCGCTGGTGCGGTCGATGGTGACGGACGCGGTCTGCACGGGCTCGGCCATGACCCGGCGACGGGCGAGCCCATCTTCGCCGCGCCCCTTCACACGCAGGTCACTTGCAGATAGGCGGTTCATCTCCACCCCTCGGCTCGGAGCGCTCGATGAACCGCCGCACCCTCCTGACCGGTCTGCTCTCGGGCCTGGCGCTCCTGTCCCTGGCGCCCGCCCCTCGCCCCGCCGGCGCCGAGGCGCCCGCCGTGGTCGTGCTCGCGGCCTCCAGCCTGACGGAGACCCTGAACAAGGTGGCGAGGGCCTGGACGGCGGGCGGCCACCCCCGGGTGACGCTCAGCTTCGACGCCAGCTCGCGGCTGGCGAAGCAGATCGAGGCCGGCGCGCCCGCGGACGCCTTCTTCTCGGCGGACGAGGAGTGGATGGACTACCTCGCGGGCAAGGGCCTCATCGACCCTGCGACGCGCGCGAACCTGCTCGGCAACAGGCTGGTCGCGGTGCTGCCGAAGCGCTCCGCCCTCCAGGTCGCGGGCGCTTCGGACCTGGGCAGGCCGGAGATCGGCCGCCTCGCGCTCGCGGGAGAGAACGTGCCCGCCGGCAGGTACGCCCGCGCGGCGCTGACGACGCTCGGCGCCTGGGAGCCGGTTCGTGAGCGCGTGGTCAGCGGCGACAACGTGCGCGCCGTGCTGTCCTGGGTCGCCCGCGGCGAGGCGGACGCGGGCGTCGTCTACGCCACGGACGCGCGGGTGGAGCCGGCGGTCAAGCTGGCCTTCACCTTCCCGGTGTCCAGCCATCCCGCGATCGTCTACCCGGCCGCCGTGGTCCAGGGCTCGGCGCGCGCGGCCGACGCCGCGGACTTCATCCGCTACTGCCGCAGCGCGGAGGGCATGGCGGTGTTCCTCGCGGCGGGCTTCACCGCGCCGCCGACTGGACCATGACCGCCCGCTCCTCCTCTACGAGCTCGGGCTGGTCACCGCGCTGCTCGCACGCCGCGCACCGCCCCACCGCGAGGAAGTGGCGGGCCTGCACGGTGGCGCCCACCGGGGCCTGGACCCTCGGCAGGGGCTGATCCGTCAGGCAGGTCATGGCGCCACAGTCCGCGCAGAGGAAGTGCGGGTGGTTGCCCGGACATCCTGGCTGATCGCGCGGCTGGGCGCAGGTCCGCCACACGCCGTCCGTGCCCTGGACCCGGTGGACGAGCCCGCGCTCGGCGAAGGCGTCGAGCAGCCGGTAGAGCGTGATGGCGTCGAGGTCGGCCAGCTCGGGCAGCCGGGCCAGCGCGGCGTGGGTGAGCGGCGCGGGCGCGGCCTCGATGGCGGCGAGCGCGCGGATCCGGCCTGGGGTGGCGCGGAGGCCAGCGGCGCGGAGGCGGGCTGCAGGATCGGACATGGCGCGCCAGTAATCGCAGGCGACCTGCGTGTAAAGGGGGCGCAGACAAACGCAGGTCACATGCGTTTATTGGGGGCGGTCTTCGAATCCCGAAGTTCTTCGATGTCCCAGGCCGAGGTTCTTCGAGGGAGGTGCGCGCAGGGCGCGCGC
>CAZKWG010001164.1:0-1659 GCA_964556105.1 uncultured Enterobacterales bacterium
GCGGGCGGGCGGGGCGGGCGGGGCGGGCGGCGGGGCGGCGGCGGGCGGGGGGGCGGGCTCGAGCTCCTCCGCCAGCGGCTCGAGCGGGGCGAGCTCGGCGGGCAGGGCCGGCTCCAGCGACTCGGCCCGCGTGAGGTCGACCTCCTCGACGGGCTCCTCCTCGACGGGCTCCTCCTCGACCGCCTCCTCCTGCACGGCGGCGGAGACGGCGGGCTCCAGGTCTCGCGGCGCCCGCTCGAAGCTGAGCAGTCGGGCGCAGGGCACGAGCAGCGTCGTGCCGGACAGCGCGCCCGCGGCGACCTCCACCCGGCACTCCCCCGCCGGGTCGTAGGAGACGAGCGCGCCCTCGATCGTGGCGCCAGAGTCGAGCGTGAGCGTGTCGGCCAGCGCCAGGGGCGCGAGCAGGGCGTAGAGCGCGATCATGGGGACCCCTCCTGGAGACAGAGCCCGGAGGTCGCCCGGCGTCGTCTCGAGGGTCCAGACACCGCGGGGGCGCGGGAGCGTGACCGGGGAGATGTCAGGAGATCGTCATGCGGGAGCATCGGACCGCAGAGATCCACTGGGGGCACCTCCCCCACGGACAAGGGCCATGCCCTGGTCGAGGTCAAACATCGGCGCGGACACCACCGCCGACACCATCCCCCTGGCCTCGCTTCGCCCATTTCCATTTTCAGGTGTCAGGTTGATCTCATTTTGTTTTCTACATTAAGTACACTATAAAGTAGTATATTTATCGATGTATTTCTAGAACTTATAGGTTGATTGAATCGTAATTCATGAAAACGAAATGAGATCAACCTGACACCAATGGGCCCGGACGAGGGCCATGCCCTGGTCGAGGTCAGAACATCGGCGCGGACACCACCGCCGACACCATCCCCCTGGCCTCGCTCCGCCCCTGGGCTATCCCTCCTCCTGGGAGCGCCCATGATCCGCACCGTCCTCTTCGCCCTGCCTCTCGCCGCCTGCGCCGACGTCACCGCCATCGAGGACGGGGTCCAGATCGGCGCCGTCGTGCAGAAGAAGGACCTCTTCACCAGCTTCGCGGTCATCGAGACCGACGACGGGCCGCTGCTCGTCGACGCCGGCTGGAGACCGCGGAAGACGGTGGGCTCCTTGAAGGATCTCGGGTACGCGCCAGACGACGTGCAGAGCGTCCTGATCACCCACGGGCACGAGGATCACATCGGGGCCCTGGAGGAGCTGACCCGGGCCACCGCGTGGGGGCTGCCGGGAGACGAGGCGCTCTTTACGGAGGTGGGTCTGAACGCGCCGGAGCCGCTCGTGGACGGCGAGACGCGCGAGTTCGGTGGGGTGCAGGTCGAGGTGCTGGCCATGCCCGGACACACCGCCGGCAGCGCCGCCTACCTCATCGACGGCGCGCTGCTGCTGGGCGACGCCGCGCTGCTCGACGGCGACGGCCAGCTCGTGCCCGTCCCGGCCGATCGCTCCGACGACCCAGAGGGCGCTGTCGAGGCGCTCATCGCCCTCGCCGAGCGCCTCGGGCCGCGCGCGGACGAGATCGAGGGGATGATCTTCTCGCACAGCGGACCCGCCGAGGGGCTGGACGCGTTGTTGGATTTCGCGGATTCCAACATCGACTGATCTCTCGCCGCGCTCTACAACCTGGCTCCCCCGACCTCGAAGCTGCTCACCGGG
>CAZKWG010001165.1:0-1658 GCA_964556105.1 uncultured Enterobacterales bacterium
CGCGACGGGGACGCCGACGCAGGGGTCGGAGGTCGCCGCGACGGCTGCCGCGGAGAGCACGCCGCGCACCCGCATCCCGCCCCGCCCACGCCCGGCCGCCGCGCGCAAGATCACCACGCGCACCGGGGCGGCCGGCTCGCCCGCCAGCGCTGTGGCGGAGGAGGAGGCCGCCCGCGCCGAGCGCGTCAAGCAGGCGATCACCGACCGCGCGGGCGAGGTCCGCGACGACATCTCCGCCTGCATCGACGAGTGGGCCGCCACGGAGCCCGGCATGGACGGGCGGGTGGTACTGCGCTTCGCCCTCGACCAGGACGGCCTCACCGACGCCTGGATCGAGGAGCACGAGGGCGTCCCCGCCGGGCCGCTGAGCTGCTTCAGCGCCGCCGTGTGGGAGGTGGACTGGTCCGGGGTGTCCGACGCGCCGCTGGAGGTCAGCTATCCCTTTCAGGTCATCACCGACCCCGGCTGATCGAGGGCCCCGAAAGCAGCGGTATCGCCTCGAAGGAACGAGGCGCTCTCACCATCGTCCTTTCATCGCGGACTACGCGTAGAATGTTCAGGGTTACTGCGCGTCAACATGCAGGGCGCAAACAACACCCGCGCCCAATGGGAGCCTCCATGCGTTCTGTCGTCCTCAGCGTCCTCGCGCTCTCTCTCAGCTTCTCTGCTCCCGCCCTCGCCGGGGACGCGCCCCCCGCTCAGGGCGCCGCCGTCACCGCGCCGGGCAGCATCGCCGGCGGCAAGGTCGCCGCCTTCGACCCCGCCAAGAAGACGATGACCGTGGACGCCAACGGCCAGAAGATCACCCTGGACATCTCGAAGGCGAACATCGCCGGCGAGATCAAGGTCAACGCCATCGTGGACGTCACCCACGCGAACGGCGCCGCCACGAACATCGCCGTCCGCCCGCCTCCCGGCGCTCAGGGGGGCGCTCAGGCCAGCGGCGGCCAGGCCACGGCCCCCGGCGCCATCGCCGGCGGCAAGGTCATCGCCTTCGACGCGACGAAGCGCCTGATGACCGTCGAGGCCAACGGCCAGAAGGTGGACATCCTGCTGGGCAACGCCGTGGTCAACGGCGAGGTGAAGGTCGGCGCCATCGTCGACGTCGCCTTCGCCGCCGGCGCCCCCGCCGCGGTCAACGTCCGGCCCTGAGGCCTCCGAGTCGCCGGTCCTCGCCGGGGGGCGAGGACTGGCTACCAGGGCTCTCGATCCTCGCCCGCCTGCGGCGCGGCGGCGACCTTGGACCAGATCGCGTCACTCTTGAGACATTCCCGTGTATGAGACAGATCGTCGCGCAGGAAGCCGCAGCGGCGACGGATCAAGCGGGCGCGTCCCTCCAGGAGGGCGGCGGAGGCCCGCGCGGCGAGGGCGACGGCCTGGTCGAGGTCCTCTTCGCCGCCGCGCAGCAGGGCGCGGGCGCGGGCGGCCCCGCGGGTGAGGCGCAGCTCGGCCTCGAGCAGCGGCATGCCCCGCTCCTGCGCGTAGGCGACGGGACCATCCAGGGCGCGGCTGATCGGCGTCTCGCCCCGGGCGAGGGCGGCGCGGATCAGCGCGGCCTCGCAGCGGTAGAGCCCAGCGCGGCGACCGGCGGCGGTCCAGGCGCGGGCGGCGCGCTCCAGGGCGACGCGGGCGCCGTCTCCATCGCCTTGGAGCAGGCG
>CAZKWG010001166.1:0-1655 GCA_964556105.1 uncultured Enterobacterales bacterium
GAAGGACGGCCCGCGCCTTCACCCGCATCAGGTCGCGGGCGCGCGGCGCGTCCTGTCGAATGGCGGCGGCATGGTCGCCTTCGACGTGGGCGTCGGCAAGACCTACACCGGCATCGCGATCCTGGCGCGGGCTCGCCAGGAGGGCTGGGTCAAGCGGCCTGTCATCCTGGTGCCCAACTCTATCGTGTGGAAGTGGTACGCCGACATTCTCCGCGTCCTGCCGGACTACCGTGTGGCGGTGGTCGGCTCCAAGCAGAAGGTGATGAGCCGCGGGCCTCGCAAGGGCCTGCTCACCAGCGAGACCGACTCGCCGCAGGAGCGCGCCGAGAAGTGGACGCGCTTCCAGGCCGGCGAGTTCGACGTGGTGCTGCTCACCTACTCGATGCTCGGGCGGACGCGCATGAACGAGGCGGCCGTGCGCGCCTACGCGACCCAGGTCGAGGCCATCCAGCGCGAGGTGGCGCTCCGGCAGAGGAACGCCGGCAAGCGCAAGAAGCAGTCTGAGCGCGAGCAGGCGATCCTGAAGGAAGGCGTGGCGGCCTGGGTCGCCCAGCAGATGGAGCTGGGCGAGGACGAGAGCTATGACCCGGGTGTGGCTTTCGACGACATCGGCGTTGATATGTTGATAGTCGATGAAGCTCAAAACTTTAAAAATTTGTACCTTCCCGAAGAGAGGGAGGGTGGCGTTCCCAGGTATATGGGGAACCCAGGCGACGGATCCAAGCGAGCGTGGCAGCTCGACTTCCGCTGCGCCGCGATTCGACGCAAGACGGGTGGGCGCGGCGTCGTGCTGCTCTCGGCGACGCCCGCCAAGAACTCTCCATTGGAGTTCTACAGCCTCATCCAGTACATCGACCCAGACGCCTGGACGCGCATGGGGATCCGCGATCCCGAACAGTTCATCGATCGTTATCTTCGCATCGAGATGCGCTCCGTGGTCAACCCCAAGCTGGAGATCGAGGATCGCTCGGCCGTGGTCGGGTTCCAGAACCTGCACGAGCTGCGCGACGTGATCTTCCGCTACGGCGACTTCAAGACGGCGGAGGAGGTCGGGCTCAAGCTGCCAGAGCCCAAGGTGGAGATGGTCGAGGTCGACATGGACGACGCGCAGTCGGACAAGTACGACCGCTACGTCCGGCAGATCGAGAGCGCCCTCCAGTCCACGGACCCCGCAGACAAGGCGCAGATCCTCGGACTCATGGCGCGGCTCGCGCTGGTGGCGATCCACTCGGAGCTGGATCGCGGCTTCGAGTGGGACACCGCGGACCAGGTCGCCGACCCGAGCAGCCCGAAGTTCGAGGCGCTGGCTGACCGGGTGATGACCAACAAGACGTGTGGACACATCGTCTTCGTGGACAACGTGGCGGCGCACCGCTGGGTTCGCGACGTGCTGGTCGGGCGCGGCATCCGAAGCGAGCGCATCGGCATCCTCAACGCCAAGGTGGCGAGCGCAGCCGCAGACCGCCAGCGGATCGCCCGGGAGTTCAACGGCGATCCCGAGACGGGCACCGAGCCGAAGTTCGACATCGTGATCGCCAACCAGATCGCCTACGAGGGCATCGATCTCCAGACGCGGACCTGTGCCATCCACCACCTGGACCTGCCCTGGGAGCCCGCCACGCTCCAACAGAGGAACGGGCGCGGTGTGCGCCAGG
>CAZKWG010001167.1:0-1654 GCA_964556105.1 uncultured Enterobacterales bacterium
CTTGTCCGGTCGGTCGGTGTGGGCGGCGATGGCGGTGATCGAGATGGAGCTGGTGTTGCTGGCCAGGATCGCGTCCGGGCGCGCCGACCTCGACACCGACTCGAAGATCTTGTACTTCAGCGCGACGTTCTCGGTCGCCGCCTCGATCACGATGTCGGCGTCGCCAATGGAGCCCATCTCCGTCGCGCTGGTGATGCGACCGAGCGTGGCGTCGGCGTCAGCGGCGCTGATCTGCTCTTTCTTGACCTGGCGAGCCAGGTTCGCCTGGATCGTCGCCCGCGCTTTCTCCAGCGCGGCGGAGGAGACGTCGGTGAGCCGAACCTGCAGACCGGCCTGCGCCGCGACGTGCGCGATGCCATTGCCCATCTGCCCTGCGCCGATCACGCCTACGACCGAGATCCCAGGCAAAGCACACCCCATCTTCAGGTAAAAGTGGAGCTTGGAGCGCGCGAGGGAGAGGAGCTGCGCGCCCCGGGAGAGACCTGTCCCGTAACCGGTCGCCCGCTGGGCGTACAGCAGGAATCAGCACCCGGAATGGGCCAGCGTGAAAACCCCGCGCGAGGGGGCCGACGTTATACTTCCCCCGACGCCAGCCCTCGGAAGAGCGGGCTGCGTCGAGGGGGCGTGAGGTGCTCGCGCTGTTCTACCTGCTGCTCACCTACATGGTCGCCTCGATCCCCACGGGCGCGATCCTGTCCGCGCTCTACGCGGATGTGGACCTGCGCGCCCATGGCAGCGGGAACATCGGCGCCACCAACGCCGCCCGCGTGGTCGGCAAGGGCGTGGGCGTGGCGACCCTCCTGGGGGATGGCCTGAAGGGCTACGTCCCGGTGGCGCTGGCCCCGCTGGTCTGGTCGCACCCGACCTTCGCCGACGCGACTGCGCTGGTGGCCTTCGTCGGCCACTGCTGGTCGGCCTACCTCGTCTTCAGGGGCGGAAAGGGCGTCGCGACCACGGCCGGCGTCATGCTGGCGCTGGCGCCCCTGCCGACCGCGCTGACCATGCTGGGCTGGGGCGCCGTGGTGGCGGCGACGCGCAAGTCCAGCCTGGGGGCGCTGGTCTCGGTCTTCCTCCTGCCGCTGCTGGTCGGCTGGCTCGAGCCCGAGCGCGCCTGGGTGACCCTGCTGCTCGCGCTGGGGGTCGCCCTGCGTCATGTGGACAACATGAAGCGCCTGATCGCGGGGACCGAGCGCTGAGGAGGACGCCGGGCGTCAGCTCCGGCGCCGCCTCGTGAGCGCGAGCGCGAGCATGCCGAGCAGCGGGAGGACGGCGCTGGAGGCCGGGCGCGCCGCGCTGCAGGCGCAGGACGAGCGTCCCTTGTCCTTCTCGTCGCCGACGCCGTCCGAGGTGTCCGACCCTTCGCCGGTCTCGGTGCCGTCCAGCACGACCGCGTCCTGGAAGTCCGGGATGCCGTCGCCGTCGGAGTCCTCGATGCCCTCCTCGGCGTCGGGGATCCCGTCTCCGTCCGCGTCCTCGTCCAGGTAGTCGGGCACGCCGTCGCCGTCCGTGTCGCCGTCGCCCTCGACCTCGTCGGGGATGCCGTCCCCGTCGCTGTCGGTGTCGTCGGGCTCGCCCTCGCCCTCGCCTTCGCCTTCGCCCTCGCCCTCGCCTTCGCCCTCGCCCTCGCCCTCGCCCTCGCCTTCGCCTTCGCCCT
>CAZKWG010001168.1:0-1645 GCA_964556105.1 uncultured Enterobacterales bacterium
ATCTACGAAGGGGACAAGCCGTGAAGGGGCCAGCGCCGCTGATCGTGGCCGTGGGCGGCCTGAGCCTGCTGCTGTTGGCGCTCGCCTCGCCGCGCGCTGAAGCCAAGGTGGAGGCGCCTTCTCGCGCACCCGGGCCGAGGCCCGAGGGCGGCGCCCACGCTCCGCTTCCCGGTCGGCCGAGCGCTGGCTCGGGCTTCGGCGTGCGTACTGACCCGTTCACGAAGCAGCCCGCGTTCCACCGTGGGTTGGACATCCCTGTCCCGGTCGGCACGCCGGTCTACGCGCCCTTCGCGGGCACCGTCGAGCGCGTCGACCGCGACGGCGTCGGGCGCGGCGTGACCAACGGCAACGCCGTCCTCATCCGCTCCAACGACTACCTCTGGGCCTTTCTGCACCTCTCGGCCGTCCTCGCACCTCACGGGACGAGGGTGCAGAGAGGCCAGCTCATCGGCAGGACCGGGCAGACCGGCCGCGCAACGGGCCCACACCTGCACATCCAGGTCTACGACCCGAGCGGCAAGCTGGTGGACCCCATGACCGTCTACCCACGCGACACGTTCGCGAGGAGGGGTGCATGAGACACGGCCGCGCGTTAGCGCGCTTCTGCCTGGAGTTCGTGGCCATCCTGCTGGGGTACGACGATCCCGAGCACGAGTACGCGCTGCGCGCCGCGCTCGCCGCTCCCGATGACGCGGGAGCGGCCGATGCGGTCGCTGCGCTGGCCCGGAAGCAGCGACGGGCCTACGCGGACCACCTGGGCCTGGTCGAGCCCGCGCTCCAGCTCCTGCGCGGTCGTTCGGTCCAGCCCCACGCCGCGAACGTGCTCGCCGGCACCGCGCTCCACGCGCTGCGCCACCTGCCGGCCGGGCTGCTCCAAGGCGTTCAGGTCCAGGGTACGCCGCTCGCGGACGCCATCGACGACGCCTTCCGAGCCTCGCAGCGACAGGATCAGGCGAAGGTGACACGGGTGCTCCGAGCAGCCGCGCGCCAGGCGCCTCCTGTGCTGGCGCCGATCCTCCTGGCCATCGCCGAGGTCCACGGCGGCGATCAGGAGGACGACGGCGAGATCATCGAGCGCCTGCCCGTCCACCGCCGCACCACACCCCCTCCTGGCTTCGACCTCGACCGAGGCCGCCAGAGCCGCGCCGACCTCGTGCTGGCCGTGCTCCGCGCCCACGATGTACAACTCAGGGATGTAGAGCGCGGTCGCATCCGCCCGATGACCCGCGACGATCTCGCCGAGGCCATCCTCCGCGATCCCTTCTGGGACGACATCGACGCCTCTGTGCAGGAAGACGGCGTCGTAGAAGGCATCCTCCGCGACGGCAAGCCGAGCCCCGCCATCGACGGCACGGCCTTTGGACAGCCCCACGTCTACATCAAGCGGATCGTGCGATGACGCGCGGTCTGCCGCTGGCGCTGATCCTGGGCGGCGCGCTCGCGAGCGCGGCGCGGGGCGTGCTGGCGGTGTCCGCGTCCAGGCCCGAGGGGGAGGTGAAGGTCGAGGCGCCCAACACAGCGCCGAGGAGGAGCGTCATGGACATCGCAGCCCGGGTGATCGACTACGTGGCGCGGGGTGAGTCGCGCGGGAAGTTCTGGGCGCAGAACCGGAACACGGACGGCCAGGGCCTGAGCTACGGGCTCA
>CAZKWG010001169.1:0-1643 GCA_964556105.1 uncultured Enterobacterales bacterium
CGCCTTCGTCTTCAAGATCCAGGCGAACATGAACCCCCAGCACCGCGACCGCATCGCCTTCGTGCGCGTGGTCTCCGGTCGCTTCGAGCGCGGCATGGACGTCACCATCGCCCGCACCGGCAAGCCGCTGCGCCTGGCCAAGGCCCACACCTTCGTCGCCGCCGACCGCGAGTCCATCGACGTGGCGGTGCCGGGCGACATCGTGGGTCTCTTCGATCCGGGTCAGCTCCGGCTGGCCGACACGCTCTTCGTGGGCCCCGAGGTGCGCTTTCAGGGCATCCCCCGCTTCGCGCCCGAGCACTTCGCCCGCGTCCGGCTGATGGACCCCACGCGCCGGAAGCACCTCGTCACCGGCCTGGAGCAGCTCTCGCAGGAGGGCGCCATTCAGCTCTTCTACCGGTCCAAGGACGGCCCGGCCGAGGCCTACGTGGGCGCCGTCGGCCTGCTGCAGCTCGAGGTCCTCATCGAGCGCCTCAAGGTGGAGTACAACGTCGCCGCCACCCTGGAGACCTCGCGCTTCCGCATCGCCCGCTGGATCGCCGGCGCGCCCAGCGGCCTGGCCTGGCTGGAGAGCCGCTCGGACTACCTGGTGGTGCGCGACCGCGAGGACCAGCCGGTGCTGCTGCACGACAACGAGTGGGCGGTGCGGCGGGCGCTCCAGGAGGCCAAGGGCTTGAAATTGCTCGAGATCTCGCCCCTGGGACCGGAGGAGTGAGCGTCCGGTCCAGGCAAGGGTCGGCGTAGCCACCCGCCCAGGGCCAGACTATTCTCTCGGTATGTTCGCGCTCCTCACCCTGCTCCTCGCATCGGCCGGCGCCGCGCCGACGATCCATCTGTACACGATGGGCCCGGGTGAGCACCCCTTCAGCCGCTTCGGCCACGCCGCGATGTGCGTGCGCGACGAGGGCGCGGCGACGGGCCGCTGCTACAACTACGGGACGGCGGACTTCAGCACGCCGGTGCCGCTGAGCTGGGACTTCGTGCGCGGGCGGGCCCAGTTCTGGGTCTCCTTGCAGCGGGAGCGCGCGATGATCGCCGCCTATGAGCGGGAGGATCGCAGCCTGTATCGCCAGGAGCTCCCGCTCTCGCCCGAGGTGGCGACCGCGTTGGCGTCCGCGCTCGACGCGTCCACCGCCGAGGACGTGAAGTACTACCGCTACCATCACTTCCACGACAACTGCACGACCCGCCTGCGCGATCTCATCGACGCCCACACCGACGGCGCCCTGTCGCGCGGCGCCGACCGGGCGGCAGACCCCAGCTTTCGGACCTTCGCCCGCCGCGGGCTCTCGGGGAGCCTGCCCCTGCTGCTGGCGGGCGATCTGGCGCTGGGGCGAGGCTCGGACCAGCCGACCACCCGCTGGCAGGCGATGTTCCTGCCCGACGTGCTGCGCGAGGAGGTGCAAGCGCGGCTGGGTGTGGCGGCGGAGGTGCTCTACACGCGCAAGGCGCCCCTGACCGAGGGCCGAAGCTGGGCGGGGCAGGCGGCGATGCTCGGCTTTGGCGCGGCGCTCGGCGCGATCGCGCTGCTGCTTCCGGCCCGGCTGGGGAGGGCGCTGGCGGGGCTCTCGCTGGGCTTCCCCGCGCTGCTGCTCTGGGCCCAGGCCGCGGCGACCGCCCTGCCCGAGCAGCGCTGGAAAGAG
>CAZKWG010001170.1:0-1642 GCA_964556105.1 uncultured Enterobacterales bacterium
GCGGTGGTCGAGGAAGGGGATGAGCAGCCCGACGAGCAGGTTCAGCGTCACCCAGGGGAGCAGGCGCCGCCAGAGCACGGCGGCGAGGTCCAGGGGCAGAACGCGCCGCCAACGCCAGCCCAGCCCGAGCACCGCCCCCATCCAGCCGAAGAGCGCGCCGCTCGCGCCGATGCTCACCGTCAGCGTCCCCGACCAGGAGAGCAGGCCGCCGGCGACGCCGCAGGCCAGGAAGAGCCAGAGCAGGCGCACCCGCCCGAAGAGGGCCTCGCAGAGCGAGCCCAGCCCGACCAGCGCCGCGCCGTTCAACAGCAGATGCAGCCCGTCCCCGTGCAGGAAGAGGCTGGTGACGAGGCGCCAGGGCTCGCCGTCCTGAAGCGCCGTCCCGGTCAGCCCGCCCATGCGCGTCAGCGGGCGCACGGCCCGGTTGCCGATCAGCGCCCAGAGCAGCTCCCGCCCGCGGGAGAACTGCCAGATCGCCCCGCCCAGGTGGGCCAGGACGATGGCGGCGAGCAGGAGGGGCCAGGTGAGAGCGCGCTGCCGCAAGCCGGCGGTGAACGCCACGTCTACCCACCAGCGCCCGCGCTCGTCGGGGCTGGCGTCCGGCCCGGGACGCTCGGTCAGGGGACCTGCCACAGCGTGACCTCCTCGAGGGGCGCGGCGCTCCAGCCGAGCGGCAGGGGGCCCAGGGTCTCGGCGTAGAACCCGACCCCGGACGGCAGGTCGAGCAGGCGCAGGCCCTCCGTTGCCCTCAGCTCCATCGCGCCGTCGAAGATCCACTCAGGGTCTGGCCCGTAGCCGGGGCCGGCGTTCCGCGGGATGGCGACCCGCCCCTCGGTCGGAGGCGAGGCGCGGAAGGTCCAGCCGGCCCGCTCCATCCGCCAGCGGAAGGTCCACTCGCCGGTGAACGAGCCGACGGGCCCCGCCTCCGTCATCTCGAGGGCGCCAGAATCGGCGGCCCGGACATAGCTGGTCTCCGCCGAGGCGAGCGCGAGAGAGAGCGCGAGCTGCGCCGTCGCCGCCCCTCCGATCGCCAGCGCCGACCGCCGCGCCGCCAGCACCAGGGCGAGCGGGATCACGGCGGGCAGCAGGTAACGACTGGCGGCGTAGTTGTGGCCCAGCGCCACGCCCGCGACGACTAGCAGGCCCACGACCACCAGCAGACGCCGGTCCTCCCGCGCCCGCGCCCCGACCAGCGCGAGCCCGCCCAGCGTGGCCAGCCCGAGCAGGAGGAGGCGGTGCGCCGTGCTCAGGTCGGCGGGCCAGCCCAGCGCCAGCGAGGCCCCAGCCAGCAGCGCGGCGCCGAGGAGGGAGCGGGCGCTGAGCCCGAGCAGGGCCGCCGGCCCGAGGACCAGGCCGAGACGGGCTAATACACCTAGTGTTCTTTCACCCAGATCGCCGCGCGGGATCTCTCCCGCCCGCGTCAGCACCTCGAGCAGGTGCCAGCGCCCGTAGAGCCCGGCCAGCCAGAGCTCCCCCGCCGCCCAGGGCAGGAGGAAGGCCAGCCAGAAGGGCAGGCTCGGGCGGAGGGCCGCGCGCCGCCAGGCGTCCCAGAGCAGCGCGGGGGCGAGGATGAGCGCGGTGTAGCGCGTGAACCCGGCGAGGGCGAGGGCGAGGCCCGCCAGCACCAGCAGCCCGACCCTGG
>CAZKWG010001171.1:0-1635 GCA_964556105.1 uncultured Enterobacterales bacterium
CCTCGCCGCTCGACACGCGGGCGGCTGACATCGTTCTGTCAGGCTTCCGAGCGGGCTTCCTGGACGACAGGCGGCTGCCACCCAAGCCAAGACTGGGAGGTGGACGGAGGAATCCGGCCGCGCCTCGATCCGGCGCCTGAGACCAGGTCGTCTGCGCACATCGCTTGCAGCCACATCCCTCGCCGTACTGGCCTCCCGCCCAAAACGCGTCCGCGAGGGCAGAGAAGTCCTTATGATCCTCGGGGAGAGGTCGCGCGGCGAGATCCTCGTCTTCGCCCCATCCAGGCCCCCACGCCTTCGCCATGGGCCCTGGCCCAGCAGCGGCGCGAGGCGCCGACAGGCGCCCCATGTCCTGTCCAGGCCAGGGATCCTCGTTCGCTACGCGAGACCACATCGACATGGCTCAGCCCTTCCCGACCAGATCGAGGGTGACGACCGCGGCGCTGGACACCGTGCCCGAGATCGACGCAGAGACCCAGCGGGTGAAGCTCGGGACGGGGTACCAGGTGGTGCTCTTGGCATTCAGGGCCACCGTCACCGGCGTAGCAAAGGCGAGCCAGGTCCCCGACATGCACTCTGCGGCATGCTTGATCTCCAGCGCAGGCGCGACGCCGTCGCCGGCCTCCTCCACCGTGACGACCAGGTGCAGCTCGGAGTAGCCGCCGAGGTCGAGAGGGGCGAGCACCTCGTCTCCGTCGTTCCCCGCCACCTTCGCGCTGGCCAACAACCGTCCATAATACAGGTTCATGGTCGCCTCCGCTCAGCTCTTGAAGGTGAAGGCGAGGGCCGCGGTGCAGACAGCGCGCTCGATCGCGGTCCCGCTCCCGTTCGCCACGCCGATGGCGTAGCGCATGTAGAGCCCGAACTGCGTGTTGGTGGTGTAGGCGATCTGGATCACGCCACCGTTGTTGGAGATGGCAGAGAAGAGGTCGACCGGGACGTTCCACTGCCGGCCGTCGATGCTCCAGTAGAGGACCAGCTTCCAGGTGAAGTTGGTGGTCTTGTTCTCGGTGTTGGTGTGGACCTGGACGCTCTCCAAGTAGGGGCCCCACTCCATTGCCTGGGGGATCTCGAGATCCATGTACGAGAACACGGTCGTTCCGTCCGTCTGAAGCTGCTTCTTGTAGAAGCTATTGACAACGACAACTTTCTGCTGGGGTCGGGCCTTCATGTGCATTCTCTCCTTATAACTATCGTAATGGGAGAGCCGGCCCTGAGGAGAGCCGGCCCTGAGGAGAGCCGGCCCTGAGGAGAGGCTCGCACAGCGAATGCCATTCGTCAAGAGCAATTGCGAAGTCGTATGAAAAATGGTCTTCATCCACGGGTTGTATTTGATACGCCCGCGCAGATGCCGGAAAACCAGGAGCGCGCCCTCGTCGCCGCCGACGGGGTGGACGCGCGCGGGCTCAAGGGCCGGAGCTGGAACGCGGGGGGCGGCGAGGACGGCTGGCGCTGCGTGGGCGGCGTGGCCTGCGAGGACGGCTGGGACGACGTCGCCTACGTGGACACGCTGCTGGACGAGCTGCATCGCGCCTTGAACCTGGACGAGGCCCGCCTCTACGCCACCGGTATCTCCAACGGCGGCGCGATGAGCCACCGTCTGGCCTGCGAGCGCGCCGAGGTCTTCGCCGCCAT
>CAZKWG010001172.1:0-1633 GCA_964556105.1 uncultured Enterobacterales bacterium
CCGGCCGATCCCAGGCCTCCTCCTCGTCCGCGAGGCGCTCCAACAGCCGGGTGTACGCCTCGAACATCGCGTCCAGCACGCCCGGCAGGAAGCGGTCCTCGGCGGCGTCCCACATCAGCAGCAGGCCCTCCTCGTCCTCGCCCACCTGGTGGTCCAGCCAGACCTGTGGGGTCGCCGTGACGCCATAGACCGTGCGCCCCAGCCCGGAGAGCGCCTCGGACATGCCCATGGACAGGCCCGACGTGAAGACGACGGGCATGAGCACCGGCCCGCCGCGGCGCGCGCTCAGCTCGCGCAGCACGCGGACGCCGGAGAAGCGGCCGTGGTCCAGATCCACCCGCAGTTGTTGGTGAAGGCGCTGCGCCAGGGCGGCGATGCCCTCCTGGGCGCGGGGCTCGACGGCCAGCAGGCTGGTCACGGTGAAGTCGCCCACCACCTCCTCGATGGCCGGGTGCAGCGCGGGGCGCTGGTACAAGGTCAGGTTGATGGTCAGCGCCGGCCGCGCGCTGAACGCGGAGAGCACGCTGGCGTAGGCGGTCAGCAGCAGGGTCGCGGGGGTGAGGCCACGCTGGCCGGCGCGCTGCTGAAGCGGACGCCACGCCGCGAGGGGCAGGCGCGCGACCCGGCGCTCGAAGCGGGGCGCCTCGGCGGCGGCGTCGCGACGCATGGGCAGCTCGGGCGCGGGCGGCAGGCTGTCCAGGCGCTCGAGCCAGAAGCGGCGGTCGGCCTCCCAGGCGGGGCTCCCCTCCTCGGCCGCCAACGCCAGCACCACGTCGCGGAAGGCCAGGGGCGGCGCTGCCAGCGCAGGCGCGCGCTGCTGGGCCAGCCGCGCCCACTCCCGCAGCAGGAGGACGACGCTGAATCCGTCCGCCAGCAGCACGTCCAGGCCGAAGATCAGGCGAAGGACCTCGCCTTCGGGGCCGTCGTAGCGGGCGGCGCGCACGTCGAAGAGCGGCCAGCGGTCGGCGGGCAGCACCTGCTGGCGGTGGTCGCGCCGCAGGGCGAGGAGCTGGGCCTCCGCGTCTTCGGCGCCGCGCAGATCGAGGACCGGCAGGCTCCAGGGGGGGACCTCCGCCAGGACCCGCTGGGTGCCGTCGGGCGAGAACACCGTGCGCAGGGCGTCATGGGCGCCGATGAGGGCGCGCCAGGACCGCTCCCAGGCGGCCGGGTCGGTCAGCGGGGGCTCCAGCTCCAGGTAGACCCAGGTCGCCACGCCGCCCAGGGCCAGACCGGCGGTGCGGCCCAGGGCGTAGGCCCGCTGCACGTCGGTCAGGGGGAAGGGCAGGTGACGTGCCGCAGGATCGGGGATCAACGCCGGCAGCGGGCCGGTCGCAGGCAGGCTGGAGATCGCCGCCGCCAGGCTGGCGACCGTGGGGTTGCCCAGCAGCAGGCGCACCGGGACGGGGCTGCCCAGGGCCGCGCTCAGCCGCGCCGCCACGCGCACCGCCAGCAGCGAGTCTCCGCCGAGCTGGAAGAAGGGCTCGTCCACGCCCAGCGCGGGCGCGCGGAGAAGATCGGCCCAGACCCCGGCGATCGCGCGCTCCAAGGCGCTCTCGGGCGCGGCGCTTCGACCCCGCTCGAGCGGGAGCGGCAGGGCGGCGCGGTCGAGCTTGCCGTTCGGCGAGAGAGGCAG
>CAZKWG010001173.1:0-1633 GCA_964556105.1 uncultured Enterobacterales bacterium
CCGCACGCCAGGTCACAAAGCCGGGTTTTCGGCACCCGGCTTTGTGACCTGGCTAGCCAACCCTCGCCGTGGGTGAGGGTTGGCTGGTCATTCCGGCTTCCGCGCCGAGGCGATCACGTACTCCAGCCCGTCCAGCGCGCGAGGCGGGATGAAGGCCAGGGTCCGGGCCAGCGGGTTCCACGCCGCGTTGCGCGCCGGGTCGCGGGCGACCTCCACCGCGTGTCGCCACATCGGCGCGTAGACCTGCTCGCGGATGGAGCGCAGGGACACGTCCGTGAAGCCCGCGCGGCGCAGCGCCGCCTCGTACGCGCGCGGCTGAATCCAGTTCTCGTCGGGGATCTGCCAGAAGGCGCGGGTGAGGCGGGCGAAGTACCCGTCCCGAGAGGCCGTCCCAGTCACGGGCAGGATGTCGGCCAGGGCCAGCGTGCCGCCCGGTCGCAGCACCCGCAGGGCCTCGCGCAGGAAGTCCTCCCGCGAGACGAAATGAAAGGCGCACTCCAGCGCCGTGACGCGGTCCACGCTGGCGTCGGGCAGCTCCATCGCCGTGGCGGAGCCCAGCCGGAAGTCCAGGCGCGGGTCGGGGAAACGTTGGCGCGCCGTCTCGACATGCAGCGGCGTGATGTTCAGCCCGATGACGCGAGCGGGCTGGAAGCGACGCAGCCAGTAGTCGTCCTGATCGCCGAAGCCGAAGCCCACGTCCAGCACGCGATCGCCCGGCCCCATGCCCACGGCGAGCCCGAGCTGCTCGGCCAGCGCGTCACAGGCGTCGTCATAGTCCTGGGTCTCCGCCCAGTAGCCCAGGTTCAGGTAGCGTGTGCGCCGCCCGAGGTTGTAGCGCTCGCCCAGCAGGCTGTAGACCTTGGACGCGCGGTCGCGGTCGGGCCGGAAGAGGAGATCGGCGATGGCGACGGTCTCGCGAAGCTGGTCGCGGACGCTGCGTCTGTGCATGGTCAGGTGACTCCCGCGCGAGGCTCGGACCGGCCCAGCCGATAGAGGAAGAGGTCGAGCAGCTCCGCTGGATGGAGCTGAGCGGCAGGGATCCGCAGGTCCTTGTGCAGGTGCAGATGGCTGCGCAATCCGTCGCTGGCGTGCATGACGCCGCGGCGATCCAGGTCCCAACGTACGGTGGACAGCCCCAGCCCATCGAGCGGAGGGAATCCGAAGGTGAAGGACTGCGCGACCAGGTGAAGGTCGCGTCCCCGCTCGGCGAAGGTGAGCGCGAAGCTGAAGCGCGCGCCGTCGTCTCGTTGAAACGCGCTCCAGCCCTCCCAACCGTCCCGGCTGTCGAACCGGCCGTCGTAGCGCCCGCCGCCCGCCAGGAGGACGTGGCCGTCTCGGTTGGGCGGCTCGGTCTTCAGCAGGCTGTAGACCTCATCCTGACGCCCTCTCAGCACGTCCTCGCTCCAGGCCGCGAGGAGCTGCGCCCGAAGCGTCTTCAGGACGTCCTTGAGCGATCCGAGCGGCTCGTCGTCGAGGAGGAGCCGCTGCTCCAGCCGGTCGCGTCGCGTCTTGCGATGCTCAGCGCTCCACAAGCAGCTCTCCTCGACCGAGCAGGATCACCCACTCTGCATAATCGGGGTCCGGCGGCAGCGCCCCTCGCTCCGCCAGGGTGATCACCTCGGCGTCGGTCCTC
>CAZKWG010001174.1:0-1632 GCA_964556105.1 uncultured Enterobacterales bacterium
CGACGCCGCGCTGCGCCGCGCCCTCGGCGAGGTCGGCTGCTTCATCAACGGGCAGACCGCGCACCTCGCGCCCGCCGATCGCGTCCTCTACGCGCTCCGAAACGAGATCTGCACGGTCCCGAGCGTCCCGCTGATCACCGCCTCCATCCTCTCGAAGAAGCTGTCCGAGGGCATCGAGCGCCTGGTGTTGGACGTCAAGTACGGCTCGGGCGCCTTCATGCAGACGCGAGCCCAGGCGGTCGTCCTCGCGGACAGCATGGTGAGGGTCGGCACGGGCGCCGGGCTTCAGATCCGCGCCGTGCTCAGCGACATGAACACGCCGCTCGGCCGGGCGATCGGCAACGCGCTCGAGGTCGAGGAGTCCATCGCCTGCTTGCGGGGCGAGGGGCCCGCCGATCTCGCGGCGCTGGTCTGCGAGCTCGCCGGCGACCCTCGCGCCGCGGAGGTGCTCGCCAGCGGGCGCGCCGAGGCACGTTTTTTTGCGATGGTGCGCGCGCACGGCGGCGACCCGGACGCCCCGCTCCGCGGCGCTGGCTGCCAGGAGCATGTCGTGCGCGCCGAGCAGACCGGGGTGGTCACGCGCTGCGACGCAGGAGAGATCGGGCGCGCCGCCTTCGTGCTGGGCGCGGGGCGCACGCGCGCGGATCAGGACGTTCACCCAGGCGTTGGACTTCGTCTGTCGCGCAAGCCGGGCGAGGCGGTCGCCCGCGGTGAGCCGCTCGCCGTGCTGCTCCACGCCTCGGGTCATGGGCTCGACGAGGCCATCGCGCTGACGCGGAGCGCCTATGAAGTCACGCCCTGAGCTCTTCGCCTCACCGCAGTGGCCTCGCTGGCGGGCCGGTCTCATCGCGCTGACCCTCTTCGTGCACACCTGCGCCGCCCTGCCCATCCCGCGCCCGATCCGCGCCGATGACCTGCGCACCCCGACCGCCCAGGACGAGCTCGCCCTCTGGATCGGGCTGCTCGGCAAGATCGGCGTCGATGCCTCCGGGGATGACCTCGTCTCGCTGGTCAACGTGATCGGGCAGGCCTGCGTGGACACCAAGGCCGCCATCATGGGGCCTTTTCGCCCCCTGCTGCGCGTCACCGGCACCGGTCAGGCCTGGGCCCTCTTCGCCTATCCGGAGCGTTATCCGAACATGCTCCAGATCGAGGTTCGTGAGCCGTCGGGCGACTGGACCCTGGTCTACGGCGCCACCAGCCCCGACCACACCTTCCTGGCCGAGCAGCTCGCGTTTCGCCGGGTGCGCGGCGTCTACGACACCGCCGCCGCCAAGGGCTCGCCGGGGAAGGGCTACGACCGCTTCGTAGACTGGGTGGCGCGGGAGGCCTTCTCGCGTTGGCCCGAGGCCACCGATGTGCGCGTCAAGATGCTTCAGCGGCGGGTCAATCTCCCCTCGGAGATCCCTGACGAGGCTGAGGACAAGGCTCGGCTGGTGCGGCTTCGCGCCCGTGACCAGGTAGAGGGGGCGCGCCCATGAGCCGGTTCGGGCGTCGTTGGGCGAGCTGGGTCGCCCTCTGGGACCGGCAGGAGCGGCCGGACACGCTGGCGCTCCTGCGCATCCTGCTCTGCCTCGTGCTGCTCACCGATCAGCTCGAGGTGCTGCGCCTCGGCCTGGTCGAGGCGCTCTG
>CAZKWG010001175.1:0-1630 GCA_964556105.1 uncultured Enterobacterales bacterium
CCCTGGGACCCACCATCCTCTGTGTGGCGGATCCCGCGCTCGTCCCGGCGCTGCTGGCCGTCGGGCGCCGTCTGGTGGGCCAGGGAGAGGCGCTGATCGCGCTCAACGTCGTCCGCTCGGACCGGCCGGCGACCTACCTGCAGGGCGCGCAGGATCCTGCGCAGACCCAGCCTCTCGACCAGCTCCTGGCGCAGGCGGAGCGGATCGGCGTGGACGTGCGCCCGCTCTCCTTCGTCGCCGCCGATCCCGCGCAGGACATCGTGCGCGTGGCCGAGGCAAAGGGCGCCTCGCTCCTCGTCCTGGGCGAACACCGGCCCCTCCTGGTGGAGGGTGAGCTGGCCGGCGTCGTGGGGAGCGTGCTGGTCGCGTCGCCGGTGGACGTGGCCGTGCTGGTGGACCGCGGGCTCTCCGAGGTGCGAGGCATGAGGGTGATCGGCGAAGATCCGGCCGTTCTGGCCGTGGCCGCTCGCCTGGAGGCGGCAGGCGTCGCCCACGTCGAGCGTCTCGGCCCGGACACGATACAGGTAGCGCCGCTCGGGACACCCGTCGCCGAGCCGTTCTCCGCGCTGCTGGTCCGCCCGAGGAGGTGAGATGGTCTTTGGATCCGTGCTGCGGCTCCTGCGGGTGGACGCGGGCGCGAGCCTGCGCGAGCTGGCGGGGATCGTCGGCGTCTCGAGCGCCTACCTCTCGCGCGTGGAGAACGGGCACGACCCGCCGCCCACCCCTGATCGGCTCGCCGTCATCGCCCGCGCGCTGGGGGTGCCACCGAGCCTGCTGGTGGAGCTGGCGGAGCGCGTCGAGCCGGCGCTGGCGAGCTGGCTCGGCGAGGTGCCGGCCGCCAACCGGCTCTTGCTGGAGATGGCCGCGCGCGACCTCAACGCGGCGCAGGTGGCGCGCGTGCTCGCCTTCGTCGAGGCCGAGTTCCCGCTCCCGCGCGAGCAGCTCGGGCGCGCGACGCCGCCCCTGCATACGCTGCTGCGGCCGGAGCGTGTGCTGCTGAACGTACGCTGCGCGGACATCGAGGACGTGATCGATCTCGCCGCGGCGCGCCTGAGCGTGGGCTTCAAGGGCTGCTCGGTCGCGTCGCTGGCCGCCGCCCTCCGAGCCCGCGAGGCCGCGGCGTCTACCGCGCTGGGGGGAGGGCTCGCGGTGCCGCACACGCCGGCGCCCGGCGATGAGCCCGCCGCGGCGCTGATCACGCTGGCGACGCCGCTCACGGGAGGGCCGGACGGGCTGCCGATTCGGGTGGTGCTGGTGATGGCTGGGCTGGGGGATCGCCGGCTCGCGCTGCTGCCTCGCGCGGCCCTGCTCGCCCGCGGGCATGCCGTGGACGCCCTGGCGCATGCGCGGACGCCAGAGGAGGCGATCGCGACCTTGGAGGCTGTGTCTCGGTGGATGGGTGGGGCGCGCTCCAACGGATGAGGCGCATCGCGGCCTGCTCCCCGCCAATCGTCGTTCAGCCGCGCCAGCCCACATGGTGGCCGATGCTGCGGGCGTAGTAGCGCAGCACCTCCTCGGCGTTGGAGGCGACCGAGAAGCGCCCGGCCTCGTGCCGGATCAGGCCCCGCCGCGAGAGGGCGTAGCCGGCCACGGTCACGAGCTGCTCCGCCTCCTCCAGCGCCGTCAGGTC
>CAZKWG010001176.1:0-1628 GCA_964556105.1 uncultured Enterobacterales bacterium
GCCGGTGCGCAGCACCTCGTAGCGGCCGCCGCCCTCGCCATGCGTGCGCAGGGAACGTCCCGAAGGGGGCTTTGGATCATGTGTTCGCGGCGCTGGCCGCCGCGGAGTCGGGAGAGCCCGGCCGCATCGTGCGCGTGCTGCACTGGGGCGACTCGACCATCGCCGCCGACGGCATCGCCGGCACGGTGCGCGACCGGCTGGTGGCGCGCTTCGGTGACGGTGGACCGGGCTTTCTGGCCGTCGCGGTCGATCCTCAGTGGAGCCTGCGCCCCGGCGTCACCCGCGTTACCGAGGGCGAGTGGCAGAGCCACAACATCACCTTCGGCGGCGCGCCGACCAGCCGCTACGGTCTCGCGGGGATCGTGTCCACGAGCACGCTGGAGGCCAGCGCGACCCTGGGCGGCGAGCGCGTGGGCGGCGTCCGACAGGCCCTGGCGCGAGCGGACGTGTTCTACCAGACCCAGCCCGGCGGCGGCACGCTCTCGATCGCGCCCAAGGGCGGCGGCGGCGCCACCCTCGCCACCGCGTCCGAGAAGGTGGGGGACAAGTACAAAGAGCTCAAGCTGGGCGGCGTCAGCAGCCTCTGGCTGAAGGCGGGCGGCGACGGGCCGGTCACGATCTACGGCGTCGCGCTGGAGACCGCGGGCCCGGGGGTGACCTGGGAGACGTTCGGCGTGGCGGGCAGCAGCATCGGCTCGCTCACCCGCCAGAGCAAGGCCCACCTCGCCGGCCAGATCAAGCGGCGCGACCCGGACCTCGTCGTCTACATGACGGGCGGCAACGAGGTGGGCTACCCCAGCCTCTCGTCCAAGGAGGGCGAGGGCTACCGCGACGCCTATCGTCTCGCCGTGCAGAAACTGCGCGCCGGCGCGCCCGAGGCGAGCTGCCTGGTGGTCGGCCCGCTCGATCAGGCCCGCCGCGAGCGCGGGAAGGTCGAGAGCAAGCCCATGCTCACGCGCATGGTCGCGCTGCAGAAGCAGGTGGCGACGGAGGAGGGCTGCGCGTTCTGGGACGCCCGCGCCAGCATGGGGGGCGAGGGCGGCTTTCAGCGCTTCCTGGAGCACCAGCCCCGCTACGCCTGGTCGGACCTCATGCACCTGACGCAGGAGGGGCTGGACCTCATCGGCCAGGGTCTGGCCGACGCGATCCTCGCCTCCTACGACGCCTGGCGGGCGGCGCAGCCGGCGACGGTGGCCGCTCCCCCCGAGCCGACGCCGGGCGCGCCGGTCTCGGGAGGCTAGACTAACTAGTTATCCAGGGCCCCTTCCATGATCCAGTCGTGGATCGTGGTCTGGTCCTCGGCGCTGAGCGGCCCGGCCATGGGCATCTGGTCACCGCCGTAGTTGGGCGGATTGTTGGCGATCTTGTCGTAGAGGATGGAGCTGGTGGCGTCGCCGGCCACGACATAGCTGCCCGAGCCGCTGTCCGGGACGTCCGTCAGCAGCGCCGTGTAGGCGTCCGCCGCCGTGCCCAGCTTGAGGCCGGGGTGCCAGGTGTCGTCCGTGTGGCACGAGACACAGTTGGCCTCGATGATCGGGTAGACGTCCGTAGCGAAGGAGGTCGCCGGCTCGCCCTCGCCCTCGCCCTCGCCCTCGCCCTCGCCCTCGCCCTCGCCCTCGCCCTCGCCC
>CAZKWG010001177.1:0-1625 GCA_964556105.1 uncultured Enterobacterales bacterium
CTGCCTCTCTCGCCGAACGGCAAGCTCGACCGCGCCGCCCTGCCGCTCCCGCTCGCGCGCGAGGCCGGAGAGGGCCCGATGAGCCCGCTGGAGCGGGCGGTCGCGCACGTCTGGGCCGAGGTCCTGGGGCTCGCGTCGGTGGGGCCACACGAGGACTTCTTCCGCCTGGGCGGCGACTCGATGATCGCCGTTCGCCTGAGCGCGCGCCTGCGTCAGCAGCTCTCGCTGGAGGTGAGCGTCCGCGAGCTCTTCGCCCGCCCGAGCGTGGCCGAGCTGTGCGCGGGCCTCGCCCCGGGCGCCGCCCCTGTCCCCGCCCCGGCCCTGGTCCCGGACGCCGCGGCCCGCTTCGAGCCCTTCCCGCTGACCGACCTGCAGCACGCCTACTGGCTGGGCCGCGGCGCCGTGGAGGGCGGCGGCGTCGGGTCCTTCGTCTACCTGGAGCTGGAGCCCCCGCTGACCGACCCGGCCGCCTGGGAGCGCAGCTTCCTCGCGCTGATCGCGGCGCATGACGCCCTGCGCACCGTCTTCCTGCCCGACGCCACCCAGGTCGTGCTGCGGGAGGCGCCGCCCTGGCGCCTGGAGGTGCACGATCTCCGCGGCCAGGGGGACGTGTCCGCGGCGTTGGCGGCTCGCGCTGCGGCGCTCGGGCAGCAGCTCATGGACCCGGCGCGCTGGCCGCTCTTCGACGTCCGCGCCACCCGCTACGACGGCCCCGAGGGCGAGGTCCTGCGCCTGCACGTCGGGCTGGACGTGCTGCTGGCCGACGGCTGGAGCGTGGTCCAGCTCCTGCGCCAGTGGTCCGAGCTGGCGGCGCAGCCCGAGCGGCTCCCCGAGGTGCCCACCCTGCGCTTCCGGGACGTGGTGCTGGCCCAGCTCGCCGAGGTGGAGAGCCCGGCCTGGCAGGCCGATCTCGCCTGGTGGCGGGCCCGCCTGGACAGCCTGCCCTCGGCGCCCGAGCTGCCCCTGGTGGTCAGCGCCGCCCCGCCGCGCTTCGTGCGCCGCGAGACCCGCCTCTCGCCGCCGCGCTGGGCGCGCCTCCAGGCCGCCGCCGCCGCCCGCGGCCTCACGCCGTCGAGCGCCCTGCTGGCGATCTACGCCGCGACCCTCGCCGCCTTCAGCGCGCGCCCGCGCTTCACCTTGAACCTGAGCCTGTTCCACCGGCCGGCCCTCCACCCGGACATTGAGCGGGTGCTCGGCGACTTCACCCGCACCAACCTGCTGGAGCTCGATCTCCGGCAGGAGCCGCTCGCGGTCCAGGCCCGACGCTTCCAGTCCCAGTTGATGGAGGACCTGGAGCACGGCCGCGTCGGCGGGGTGCGCCTGCTGCGCGAGCTGGCCCAGCGCGCGGGCGGCCCGGTGCCGATGCCCGTGGTGTTCACCGGCGCCGTCGGCCTGGACCACGGCGAGGGCACGCTCGGACGCTGGGTGAGCGGCCTGACCCAGACCCCGCAGGTCGTGCTGGACAACCAGGTGCTGGAGGACCACGTTCAGGGTGGCGCCGAGCTGCTCGCCGTCTGGGACGCCACCGAGGACCGCTTCCCGCCGGGCGTGCTGGACGCGATGTTCAGCACCTACACCCGGCTGTTGGAGCGCCTCGCGGACGAGGAGGAGGCCTGGGATCGGCC
>CAZKWG010001178.1:0-1622 GCA_964556105.1 uncultured Enterobacterales bacterium
ATCGGCAGGGTCACGAGGTCGTGCTCTACGAGCGGGTCTCCGATCCCGGGCCGGTCGGCGCCGGCATCCTGCTGCAGCCCACCGGGATGGAGGTGCTGCGGCGCCTGGGGCTGCTGCAGACCGTGCTCCCGCGGGGCAGCCGGGTGGACCGCCTCTACGGGCGCAGCTCGTATGGACGGGTGGTCATCGATCTCGGCTATGCCGACCTTCGCTCGGGTCTCTTCGGCCTCGGCATCCACCGCGGCGCCCTCTTCGGGGCCCTGCTCGACGCCGTCCACGCCGAGGGCATCCCGCTCCGCACCGGCGTGGAGGTCGAGGGCCTGGACGAGCGCCCCGACGGCGTGATCATCCAGGGGGAGCGGTACGATCGTGTGGTCGTGGCCAGCGGCGCGCGCTCCGGCCTGCGCCCGCCCGGCGCCCGCGTCCGGCCCTACCCCTGGGGCGCGCTGTGGTGCGTCCTGCACGCCGAGCCCACGCCCCACGTCCTCACCCAACGTTTCCGCGACACCCGCCAGATGGTGGGCATGCTGCCCTCGGGGCCGGGCCTGACCAGCCTGTTCTGGAGCATCCGCCGCGACGCGCTCGACGCCTGGCGCGCGGCGGGCCTGGACGCCTGGAAGCGCCAGGTCGCCGCGCTGATGCCCGAGGCGCCGCTGGACGAGATCCGCTCCGCCGACGCGTTGGTCTTCGCGCCCTACTTCGACCTGGTCGCGCCCCGCTGGAACACCGCCCGCGTCGTGTGGATCGGCGACGCCGCCCACGCCATGAGCCCGCAGCTCGGCCAGGGGGCCAACCTCGCGCTGTGCGACGCGCTGGCCCTCGCCGAGGCGCCGGATCTCGACGCCTACAGCCGCGCCCGGCGAGACCACCTGCGCTTCTACAGCCTCGCCTCGCGCGCGCTGACCCCCTTCTTCCAGAGCTCGCTGCCCGTCCTCGCGCCGCTTCGCGATCTCGTCGGGCTGCCGCTGCACCGCTGGCCCTGGTACCGGCGCCAGATGTTGCTGGCGCTGGCGGGCGTGAAGACGGGGCCGTTCTCGGCGGCGCCCCTGCCTGGCTGAGGCGCCGCCAGAGAAGAGAGCTTACTCCGGGCAGACCGAGTAGGGCGAGACGTAGCTGCTGCCCGGGAAGGTGGTCAGACCCTCGAAGCAGCCGCCGGGGACGCCGTCGCCCACGAACTCGGCCGCCACCGTCACGCCGTCCGGCTCGACGTAGTAGAAGGTCAGCGTGTCCGAGGTCGGCTGATCCCAGGCGCCCGTGTAGCCTTCGCCCTCAGGGCCGAAGCTGATGCTGCCGTCGGCGTTCAGCGTCGTGCTGTGCGAGCTGATGGAGCTCGGGAAGAGCGTACACTCGTAGTACGCCTCCAGGCCCGTGCCCGTGCAGTGGTCGTTGACCATCGCCGTGTCGCCCGAGAGCGGGTTGCTGTAATAGAGCAGAGAGGCGACCTCGCTGTCCGAGTTGTTCGTGGTGCTGTTCTCGGAGGACGTCGTGCTGACCGTGCTGGCGAAGTCCAGCGTGCCGTCGCTCTGCGGCAGCGCGATCTGGAAGGTCGCCGTCTTCGAGGTGCTGCGGGCGATCGTGCCCATCGCGCAGGTGATCACGTTGCTGGAGCGCGTGCAGCCCGA
>CAZKWG010001179.1:0-1612 GCA_964556105.1 uncultured Enterobacterales bacterium
GAGGGCGACGGGTGTCCAGAAGTCGGGGGCGAGGCGGGGGCGGGCGAGGCGGGATCGCGGGGTCCAGAAGGTGGGTCCAGATCGTGGCCGGAAGGAGATGGTTGTGGTCCCCGCCACCGCCACCTACGAGACGCTCTGTTACGGGCTCAATTCTGGTGTTGCATCGACCGTAGTTGCCCTCGCTGCGTCTGGCTGTGTCCTGGTGACCTCCTGTTCGCGCGAGCCTGGGCACCATCAAGCGCGTCTGATCGTCGTCTTCTGGTGCCCCGCTGCGCTATTCGCCACCATCCGGTCCGCAGCTGATTCCGCGCCTGGAGTCTCACTCGCGGGCTGTGGCTCGCTTGGCGTGATCGTCTATGCCGCAGAAGGGGACGTTGCAGCCATGCGCCGGTTCGCCGAGGTACGGGCGCACCGCGCACGCCCACCGATTCCTAACGCTGGGTACTAAATTTATTAGTTTCCTTGTGCTTGGTCGTGGGTTGATCAGCCAGTAACCGCCCTCGCCTGCTCACCTATGATCTGTGCACTCTGAACACGCCGTGCCCGACGAGCCTTCTCCGGCCTGACGCTCGACGACTCCGAGATCACGACGACATTCGGATTCGCCATCCTAATGAATGTCGCGTTGAGGTCGTCTAGAAGTTCGCGTGCCGATGACCCGGGCGGGTTGATGTCGAGCTCATAGTGCCTGAATAGTCCCTCGCCAGCCGGCCAGGAGCAGGTCCTGTCCTTGGCCAGATCATCGAGGAGGCAGCGCACGCGCGCGGCGACGGCGTGGGCAAGCCGGGGGGGCACGGCATTCGCCACCTGGGTGTACTGCGGCACGTAGATCCCCGCACGCCTGCGCTCAAAGCCCGTCGTCCGCACACCCTTGAACTCGAACCAGTCTGGGAACGTCTGGAGGCGCGCCATCTCGCGAACCGTGGGGATGCGATCCTCCTCGAAATGGACGATGTCATCCGGCAGCGAGGTGACGGTCAGCGCCGGCCAGCAGTCCGGGAGTAGTACGCGCTGCGCCGCCTTCTTGGTGTCCAGGTGCGGGTGAGCCTCGATGAAGTGCTTCCTCAGCCACCGGCTGCTGCATCGCTGTTCCCGGGACTCCTTGGTTCCGGCGGCAACTTCACGCAGCATCCGCATGCGCGTCTGGACGGTGGCGTTGTGGACCGAGGACTCGTGGTTCCAGTACCCCGTGCGAAGATTATCGCCACCGACGCGGCCTTCGAGATAGGCCGAGCGAGCTGTGCGCATCTCGGTGCGGAACGTACTCTCGCCTGGGGCCTCGCGGTAGTATTGCGCCTCGTACGTGGAGTCGTACTGTGGAGGCTCCAGCGCGAGGTCCCCCAGCGCGTCCAGGGCGGTGACGTCCTCTCCGTCGGGGACTGCTCCGCCGTCGACAGCGTGCGCCGGGCAAGCGATCGGGAACGCCCGTTGGCGAAGCCGCTCGTGCCCGACCGCGTCCATGAGATCGCGGCGGACACCGATCAGGACCAGGCGCTTCCTTGTCTGTGGCACGCCCATCGCTTGCGCGTGGAGGAGCTCCACCGTCAGGAAGTACCCGGTGTCTGCTTCCGATAACTGCTGGCCAACATCGCGGAGAATCGTGTCGTGCCGC
>CAZKWG010001180.1:0-1606 GCA_964556105.1 uncultured Enterobacterales bacterium
CACATCTTGGAGCAGGAGCCACGCCCCGAGCCCCAGCACGCCTGCCCCGACCGCCGAGCTGAGCTCCGCCAGCCGCAGCCGCGACGGTCCGGGCGTCTGGTGTGTGTCTTGGTTTGTCTGCATGACTCCTCCAAATGGGCATGACGAGGATCTACGGAACGGCGGGCTGCGGAGGACGGGTCGCTGGAGGCCCGCGGACGGGAGGGCCAGGGCCGAAGGCCAGCTCGAGCCGCTCTGGAGTGCCGATGTCGGTCCAGCCGACGTCGCCGAGCGGGGCGAGTCGCAGACAACAGACGCAGCGCTCGAGCACCTCATGCGAGAAGTTGGCGGGCCCGAGCGCCTCGTAGACCCGCGCGAGCGCCTCTTCGTCGCCGTAGCTGGCAAACAGCGCCTCGAACCAGTCAGGGCGGTTCATGGCGACGAGTCGCAGCAGCTTCGCGGCCCGGGCCACGAGCACGAAGGTGTTGATGGACGCGCCCCGCTTCAGGAGCGCTCCCAGCTCGGCGTCTCCAGGCTTCTCGCGAAAGGCGGAGACGGCCGAGAAGCTCCCCTCGCAGCCCGCGCAGGGCACGAGCCAGCCGAAGCCCTCCTCGGGACCCCTGGGTTGAGCGCCGAGGACAGCGACGACGCCGGGCTCGGCCACGACGCGATCCGCGGCCGCGACGAGGGCTGTCGCGAAGCCCGGGCCATCCACGACGTGGTGGTCCGCCGGGAGGACGTAGACCAGGGCCCCCGGATCCTCGTCGAAGATCTGCAGCAGCGGCAGGGTCAGGCCAGGGAGGGTGTCGCGGTTTCGAGGTTGCGCGACGAGGCGGACGGTCGAGAAGGCCGCGAGGGCCTCCTCCGCCAGCGCCCGGTGGGCCTGCTGGATCACCACGAGCACCCGATCCTCGTTCACGAGCGCGAGCGCGCGACGCACCGTGCCCGCCAGCAGGGACTCACCTCCACCGAATGCACAGAACTGCTTGGGACGGGCCTCACCGAAGGTCTGTCGGGTGTGTTCCTCCAGGCGCCGTCCGTCTCCCCCTGCAAGGACGATGGCCCAGCGCTTCCCCGTACCGTTCGTGGCGCTCATGGCTGCTTCCTTCCTTTGGGATTTGTGCTCTTAACTAATGCAACTCGTGTGCCAACGCCAGAGCCGGTCTCCAGCGCATTCGGCGTCTTCCTCCTGGTTGATTTCGCACAACCAGGCGTGTGGAATCACACGATCATCTGGCTCACGACGCAGCACACTCGATCCAACGCAGTGTGATCTGTTTGGTCACACTGTAATCCAACTGTCCCGTAGTCACGACGTGGCGCGTTCGACACGCGACCCCAGCGACCAGGCGCGATACACCAGCACCCGGAGCACATGTCATGGCCGATCTCGTCGAGGAGCTGATCCACCGTTGGCGCGAGGACGCGGGCAGCACCTACCGCACCTGGTTCCTCTGGGAGGAGCGCCTCAAGAACTTCCGGTCGATCCGGCGGGGCGTGGCCCAGGTCGTGGCCGAGATCGAGGCCGGGGCCTTCGGGAACGTCTACAAGGGCTCCTCCCTCGAGACAGTGGTGGGCTCGATCGCCGAGCAGCGGCAGATGTTCAAGGGCGCCGATCACGCCTTCC
>CAZKWG010001181.1:0-1606 GCA_964556105.1 uncultured Enterobacterales bacterium
ACCGGTACAAACGGCAAGACCACCACCAGCCGCATGGTCGCCCACATCCTGAAGATGTCGGGCAAGCGCGTCGGCCTCACCACCACCGACGGCATCTACATCGACGGCCAGCGCTGGCTGAAGGGCGACATGACCGGCCCCTGGAGCGCGCGCGTCGTCCTGCGCGATCCCACCGTGGACGCCGCGGGCGGTCTCCATCACCGCGGCGGCATCCTGCGCGAGGGCCTCGGCTTCGACCGCTGCGACGTCGGCTGCGTGCTCAACGTCGGCAACGATCACCTCGGGCTGCGGGGCGTGAGCACGCTGGAGGAGCTGGCCTATGTCAAGCGCCTCGTGCTGGAGGTCGTGCGCAAGGACGGCGTCAGCGTGATGAACGCCGACGATCCGCTGGTCGTCGCCATGGCCCCCGAGGCCGAGGGCCAGCACCTCTACTTCACGATGAACCCGGCCAACGAGCTGGTCCGCGAGCACGTCAAGAACGGCGGGCTGGCCGCGGTGCTGGAGGACAGCGTCAAGGGCCAGATGCTCACGCTCTACCGCGGTGAGCAGCACCTGCCCCTGCTGTGGAGCCACCTCATCCCGGCCACCCTGGAAGGAAAGGCGATGTTCAACGTCGCCAACGCGCTGGCCGCCGCCGCCGTCGCCTTCTCCGCCGGGGTCTCGCTGGACGCCATCCGCCAGGGCCTGCGCACCTTCGACACGACCTTCTTCCAGGCGCCCGGCCGCTGCAACGTCTACGACCAGCACCCCTTCCGCGTCATCGTCGATTACGCCCACAACCCGCCCGCCGTCGCCGCCGTCACCGATCTCGTCTCCCGCCTGCGCAAGAGGCGCGCCATCGGCGTGCTCTCCGCCCCCGGCGACCGCCGCGACCAGGACATCCGCGAGCTCGGCGCCACCGCCGCGCCGGCCTTCGATGTGCTCGTCCTGCGCGAGGACGACTGGAAACGGGGCCGCGAGCCCGGCCAGGTCGTCGCCCTGCTGCAGGAGGGCGCCCGCTCCGTCCGCCCCGACGCCGACCTGCGCGTCGTCCTGGACGAGCAGCAGGCCGTCCAGACCGCCCTCGAGCTGGCCGAGCCCGGCGACCTCGTGGTGATCCTCGCCGACGAGATCACGCGGACCTGGAAGCAGGTGATCTACTTCGGGCGGGACGAGGTCACGCAGGAAGAGGTCGGTTGAAGTCAGAGTCTGGATGGATTATGGTATTTGAGGATCGGATCCTCAAATACCATGATCTCAAGAACTTCAGCCATTTGCGCTGAAAGGTGCTGGCCTGGTTCGCCGCGCTGAGCGGGCAGGCGGGAGGCGCACTGGTCCATGGTGGGAGCGAGTCCTACATGCGAAGCGGTTACGCGCTCCAGAGCTGGGCAGGCGTCACCAGCCTGTGCGCGCAGGAGATGGCCCGATGAACCCGCTCCGCTCCCTCTCCATCCAGATCACAGGCGGGCGCCTGCTGCTGCTCGACCAGCGGCGGCTCCCGGACGAGGAGACCTGGCTGGACGCCAGCGATCCCGCCGACTGTGTGCGGGCCATTCAGGGCCTCGCGGTGCGCGGGGCGCCGGCGATCGGGGTGGCGGCGGCGCTCTCGCTGGCCTGCTTCGCCGAG
>CAZKWG010001182.1:0-1605 GCA_964556105.1 uncultured Enterobacterales bacterium
GCATGTCGGCGACGAAGGCGTCGATGAGACGGTCTGTGGTCGGCAGGAAGGGCGCCGTAGAGACGTCCACCGACCCCGTCAACGAGTGGTCCATCAGGGCCATCAGCGTCCCGGCGCTGGCCCGCACCACCACCTCGCCCCGCCCCCCCGCGAAGGCCGGCCCGCTCAGCACGACGAACGGCATCGGGTACTCGCGGCGCGACGTGGAGGCCAGGATGGTCGCCCAGTCTGGGGTCGTCGCCCCGCCCGCGCCGGTCAGGGTGAACTCCTTCGCCGAGCCGTGCCCGACCGTGTGCGCGTCCAGACCGTTCACGAAGCAGGTGCGCTCGCCCCAGCGCTCCAGGAAGCGGGTGAGCTGCGCGCGCGCCGGGCCCGCGGTGTAGGTGATCCCACCCACCACGCCCTCCACGGCGTCCTCCTCCATGGCCACGCTCTCGACCCCGAAGTGTGGGTCGAAGGCGGCGGTCGTGTCCCAGCCGCCGTCCGCGTAAAGAAAGAGGAATTTCCGCTCGAAGGGCTGGTCGGCCGCGCCGAGCCCACGCGCCCAGATCGCGGGCGGCGTCAGCAGCGAGGCGCGGAGCAGCGAGCGTCGGGTGAGCATGGCGGCCTCAGTAGAAGAGCACGCGCGGATCGCGCAGCAGAGCGGAGATGACGGCGGCCCAGGCGCTCTCGGCGGAGCTCTCGACGGCGTACACCTGGGTCCAGAGCGTGACGAGCCGGGCGGGGACCGGGCTCTCGGCCTCGAGCAGCACGCCCGTGATCCGCTCGTAGAGCGCGCGCATCTGGGCCTCGAAGAGCTCGGGGTCGGTCTCCGGGCGCGTCTCGCGCGTGACCTGATCGAGCAGGTGGGCCTCGCCGGCGCGCGCCTCGTCCAGATCGTGCTGCGCCGCGTAGCTCGCCGCGGCGCGGGAGAGCTCTCGCAGGACGAGCTGCGCGCTGACCGTAGGTTGGTAATTGCGCTCTGTGGCGTTGTCCGCGTCCACCCCACCCAGCAGCGCGCCCATCTGTAGATCGCTGGAGACGAGCAGGTCGCGGCCGTGGTCCTCGAGGCGATAGCCCGTGAGGTCCGCGACGATGGACGAGAGCTGCCCCGGCGAGACCGTGCGCACCGTCGAGAGGCGCTCCCCCAGGGCGTCCGTGATCTCTCCGGCGCGGAAGGCGTCGCTGAGCACGATCTCGCGGATCAGCGGGATCATGCGCAGATCGGCGTCCTCGAGCGTGGCGACATGGCCCTGCAGCTCGGTCCAGTCGGCGTCCTCGTAGCTCCGCTGCAGCAGGCCCTCCCAGACGGTGCGCGTCATGCATTGGACGAATCGTGGGTCCTCGGCGATCTCCAGCACGAGCTCGTCCAGGCCGCGCGTAGGGCGCCCAAACCAGGCCGGCGCCTGCCCGGCGTGCTCCTGCCAGAGCGGCTCGTTCTCCACCCGGTACAGGGTCTCGGCGCGCAGCTCGGTGGTGCTCTCGTCCGAGTAGAAGCCGAACAGATTGGCGGCCAGCGGGTCCAAGGTGACGTGGCAGCTCTGGCAGGTCGGGTTCATGGAGATGGCGTCCTCGGGGTCGACGGCGAAGGCGTCGATGGCCGCGCGGTCGAGGACGATGGGCCGC
>CAZKWG010001183.1:0-1602 GCA_964556105.1 uncultured Enterobacterales bacterium
ACGCCCTGGACGCCCTCCACGTAGCCGAGCCTGCGCAGCTCGGCGGGCGGCGCGCTGGAGGGCTTGTCGCTGGTGGCCGTGCGGCGCTCGGGCATCGTCACCTTGTCGCCCTCGCGCTGCTCCGGGTCGCGCCGTGAGGACGGCCCGACCGCGCCGAGCTCGGCGATGGCCGAGGGCTCCTCGGGCGCGGCGGGAGTCTCGTCGGCCATCGGCGTGTAGGCCTCGAGCTGGCTCGCCGGGGAGCTGGCCTGGCGGCTCTCGTGGCTGCATCCGACCGAGAGGAGGAGCGCAAGGATCAGGCTTCCGCGGCCGATGAGCAGCGCGCGAGGAGCGGCGAAGGCAGCGGACGTAGGACGGGCATCAGACGAGGTCTGCATGGCGAGCTCCCTTTGACGCCCGGGGCTCTTTCGACACATCGTCGAATGTTCCCGGGCCTTGTGCGTCAGTTACGCAGAGAGAGACAGCGCGCTTACAGGTGCGGTTCGCTTTTTTTTGTTCGTTGGGCGAACTCGCGCTCGATCGAGCGTCTCAGCCCGCCGCGGCGGCCAGCTCCTCGCCCTGCAGCCGGCGGAGCGCCTCGCCTGCGGCGGCGGCCTCGGCCTTCTTCAGCGAGGGGCCATCGCCTGTGGCGACGACGCGACCGCCCACGGTCACGGAGACGCGGAAGGTCGGCTGGTGATCCGTGCCGAGCTTCTCGACGAGATCGTACGTGGGCGTGCCCAGGCGGCGATGGGGGGCCTGCGTCCACTCCTGGAGCTGGTTCTTGGCGCTCTGGACCTCTCCGAGCGTGGTGACCGGGGCCATCGACTCGGCGAACATCTCGAGCTCCGGGGCCAGGCGACGCTCGATCATCCGGCGCGCGGCGCCATCCCCCTGGTCCAGGTAGAGGGCTCCGAGCACCGCCTCGAAAAGGTCGGCCAGCAAGGCTGGGCGCTCCCGGCCACCCGTGGTCTCCTCGCCCTTGCCCAGCCGGGCCTGTGCGCCCAGGCCCATGCCGAAGGCCAGGCGCGCGAGGGTGTCCTCGTTGACCAGGCGCTGGCGCAGCTTGGTGAGATCTCCGGCCTTCCAGTCCGGAAACCGCGTGTAGAGCATCTCCGTCACGTAGAGCTGCAACACCGCGTCGCCGAGGAACTCCAGGCGCTCATAGTCCGGGTCGTCGGCGCTGCGCTTCCACGACCGATGGGTGAGCGCCATGTCATAAAGCGCGACGTTCACGAACTGATCTCTCATTCCGGCTCCAAACTGGACCATGGCGTCGATTTATGACCAGAGGTGGATGGCGCGCTCCAGGGCCTGCGCGACGACCGCCACCTCGTGATCTTGCATGCTATCCGGCCCGAGCGAGAACCGCACTGGAACACCCTGCAGCCCCATGGCCTCCACGACATGGCTGGGCTCGGAGGCGCCGGACGCGCAGGCGGAGCCCGTAGACGCCGCCACTCCGGCCAGGTCGAGCGCGGCCACGAGCACGTCACCCGGCACCTCGAAGAGCGCCGAGAGGGTGTTTGGCAGGCGAGGCGCCCCCTCCCCCAGCACCCGCGCTCCCAGGGCGCGCACCCGCGCCTGCAGGGCCTGCGAGCATGCCTGGCGCGAGGCGCGCAA
>CAZKWG010001184.1:0-1599 GCA_964556105.1 uncultured Enterobacterales bacterium
GGCCTGCATCGGCGCGCGCGCGCGCTCGGGGTCGTACAGGCGCAGCACCTCGGCCTGCGCCCAGACGTCGGACGCGCCGAGCGCGCTGGGGTGGTTCGGGTTGCCTTCGATCTTCGTCGGGCGGCCCTGGTTGGCTTCCACGAGGAGGCCGACGGCGCCCTCGGAGCGCTGCATGGCCGTGGCGTAGTGCATGCGCACGCCGGGGATGACCTGCTCCGGCTGCTTCACGTACGGGAGGATCTCCTCTTCCGGTCGCCGCACCGGCAGCTTGTCGCAGCCGGCGACGCCCAGCGCCATCGACGCGCCGGCCAGCTTGAGCGCGTCACGCCGGTTGAAGCCCCCGGGCAGCGTGATGCCGCCGGGGAACTCCACGTCCAGGTTCTCCTTCACCACCGGGTGCTGGTCCAGGTGCTCGACCGAGCGCCAGTACGTGGGCTTCTCGTCCATCGAGCCGCGCAGCGGAGCGTAGGGGTCCGTCTTCATGAGTGCCTCGGGTGCCGAAGAAAGAGAGCAGCAGTCGTCTCAGCGGTGGCAGCCGCTGCAGCCGGCGGTGGCGTACGTCTCGACCTTGCCGTCAGCGGTGCGGGCCTCCTCCGGACCCGGCTCCGCCAACTTCCTTCAGGCTCTCGACGCGCTGGTCGCCGCGCTGGGCGCTCCCGACGCTGCAGATCGCGCCCGACACCTCACGGACGCCATCGCCGAGGCGGTCATGGCGGGCCTGGTCGAGACCTGGGGCTCCGCGCACCCCGAGCGCTGGACGGTCTGGTCGCAGGTGGTGCAGGAGGACGGTCTGGCGGCCTCACAGATACAGTTGGAGATGGTCAACGACCCCGCGTTCGCCGCGCAGGAGCGGAGGGACTGGGTCGAGATCGCGCGTTGGCTGGACGCCGGTCCACCACCTGCCTGAACATGGACCGTGCGCCAGTGGCGGCCTGTGCTAAGATACTGCAGGAGCCGAGCGCCGATGTTCACCCGTCTTACGCAGCCATCTCCTCAACGATCATCCATGATGTTCGCCTCCTCCAGGGAGCGCGTGTCCGCTCAGGTCACGCGGGGCCCCAGCGCGCTGGACTTGAGCGTGATGCGGGTGAGCGCGGCGCCGACGGCGCGCCCGCAGGCGAAGCTGGTGCTGGGAGCGCCCGGGGACCGCTTCGAGCGGGAGGCGGACGCGGTGGCAGATCGGGTGATGCGGGAGCAGGATCCTGCGCTTCGGCCGGGCGGCGCTGGCGCCGTGGTGCAGCGGAAGTGCGCGTCCTGCGCGCAGGAGGACGAGGAGCGGGTGATGGCGGAGCCGGGCCCGGGAGGGCTCGCGGGCGGGTTGAGCGAGGCGGGCGCCTCCGAGATCCAGTCGGCGCGTGGGGGTGGGACGAGCTTGGACGGTTCGGTGCGGGCGCGTCTGGAGCCGCGCTTCGGCGCCAGCTTCGCCGACGTTCGGGTGCACTCGGACGCGCGCGCGGCCTCGCTGGCGCGAGGCATCGGCGCGCGTGCGTTCACGCTGGGCCACGACGTCTTCTTCGGCGCGGGGCAGTACAGACCGGGCTCGCCCGCGGGGCAGCGCCTGCTGGCGCACGAGCTCACCCATGTGCTGCAGCAGAAGGG
>CAZKWG010001185.1:0-1588 GCA_964556105.1 uncultured Enterobacterales bacterium
CCGTGACCGCGGCGACCTCGATCAGCGCGTCTTCCGGGCTCAGCAGCCCCGTCGGAGGCCGCGGCGGCGGCGCGGGCGCGCGGCGATCGCCTCCAGAGGGACCGCCCTCCCACAGCTCCGCCACGAAGCCCTCCGGCCCCTGCTCCCGCCCGATCTGGACCTCGCGCACATAGGCGTCGAGCGCCTTCGCCCCGCCGAAGGTCGCCAGGAGCTCGTCGCAGGACAGCCAGGGCGGCCGGCTCTCGCGCCCCAGATAGGCCGCGTGGCTGGTCCAGTAGGCCTCGGCCGGGTCGCCCACCAGGTGCGCGGCGACCGGGTTCAGGTGGACATAGGCCAGCAGATGTGCCCACCAGACGTCGTCTTCGACGAGACGGCTGGCGTAGCGCCCCTCGTAGAGCGGGCCGGAGGTGGCGTGCCGCTGGTTGAAGCGCGCCGCGTGCTCGCCCTGGAGCCGCTGCATCGCCTGCCCGAGCCGCCCCCGTCGAGAGACCACCATCAGGTGGAAGTGGTTGGACATCAGGGCGTAGCCGTGCACCTCGACGCCGTAGCGGGTGGGCAGCTCGGCCAGCAGCGCGCAGAAGCTCAGGCAGTCTTCATCATCGAGGAAGATGTTCGCCTTTCGAGCGCCGCGGTTGTAGACGTGGTGGTGGCCGTCGGGAGGGTCGAGGCGGGGGGGTCTGCTCATCGGCCCATGGTATCCAAAAAAAGGATAATGGACAAGGTCCGACCCTCAGAACTCAGAAGGAGGGCGCCGGAAACAACACTCCCCCGGCGCCCCTGCGTGCGTTAAGTGCGGGGTTCTCAGGGGAGGCTCGGATGGCCCGGTACGTGTACGCCTTTGGTGGTGGCAAGGCAGAAGGCAACAACCAGGAGAAGGCGTTGCTCGGCGGCAAGGGCGCGGGCCTGGCCGAGATGACGAACCTGGGGCTGCCGGTGCCGCCGGGCTTCACGATCTCCACGGCGGCCTGCCGTCACTACTTTCAGAACGGCGAGACCTGGCCCGACGAGCTGTGGGGCGAGGTGCTCGCGGGCATCACCCGCGTCGAGGAGCTGACGGGCAAACGTTTCGGCGACGCGGAGAACCCGCTCCTGTTCTCGGTTCGGTCGGGCGCGCCGGTCTCGATGCCGGGCATGATGGACACGGTCCTGAACCTGGGCTTGAACGACGTGACGGTCGAGGGCCTCGGCCGCAAGAGCGGGAACCGCCGCTTCGCCTTCGACAGCTTCCGCCGCTTCGTCGGGATGTTCGGCGACGTGGTGCTGGGCATCCACTACAGCCGCTTCGCCCGCGTCCTCGACGAGGTGCGCGGCAAGCGCGAGGAGTCCGAGCTGGGCGAGGCGGACCTCGAGCGCCTGGTGGCGAAGCTCAAGGCCGTGGTGGTCGAGCAGCAGGGCGAGTTCCCTCAGGACCCCCACGAGCAGCTGCGCCTCGCGATCAACGCGGTCTTCAAGAGCGTCAACACGCCGCGCGCCCGCTACTACCGCAAGTCGCACAACCTGTCCGAGGACATGGGCACGGCGGTGAACGTGCAGACCATGGTCTTCGGGAACATGGGCGCGCGCAGCGCCACCGGCGTCTGCTTCACCC
>CAZKWG010001186.1:0-1580 GCA_964556105.1 uncultured Enterobacterales bacterium
GTAGATTCTGCCCTTCGTCTGCAAGTGTCAGACGATGGCGTGGGCCTGCCCGCCGCGCCGGCCGAGGGCCGCAGCCGCTTCGGCCTGCTGGGCATCCAGGCGCGGGTCGTCGCGCTGGGCGGTGAGGTCCGGCTCAGCGGCGGGCCGGGCACGACCGTGATCGTCCATCTGCCGCTGCCGGAGCCGACATGATTCGCCTGTTGATCGCCGATGATCACGCCATCGTCCGCGACGGGCTGCGCCGCCTGCTGCACACCACGCCCGACCTGCGCGTCGCCGTCGAGGTGGACAACGGCGCCGACGCCGTGGGCGCCGCGGCCGACCCCAGCCTGCGCGTCGCCGTGATCGACCTCTCGCTGCCCCACCTCTCGGGGCTCGAGCTGGTGGCGGCCCTGCGCGAGGCGCGCCCCGATCTGCGCCTGGTCGTCTTCTCCATGCACCCCGAGGACAAGCTGGCCGCCCACCTGGTTCGCGCTGGCGCCTCGGCCTATGTCTGCAAGGACCGGCCCTTGACCGAGCTGGTGGCGGCGATCCGCGCCGTGGCCCGAGGCGAGCGCTACCTCTCCGCGTCGCTGAGCGCGCTGGTCGAGGCCTCCGCGGCGAGCGCCGCCCCGCACACCACCTTCAGCCCCCGCGAGGCGCAGGTCTTCGAGCTCCTGCTGGCCGGGCGATCGGTCAACGAGATGGCCGGCATGCTGGAGATCAGCGCCAGCACGGTCAGCAACCACCTGGCGCGCGTGCGCGAGAAGCTGGGGGTCGGCACCAACGCCGAGGTGTTGATCTACGCCCACCGCGCGGGCCTGCTCGGCTGATCTGCTCGCCCGCGCCGCGCGTCCGCTATGCTCCTCTGCACAGAGGGGTGACGACGGGTGCCTGTTCTATCCGACGCTGACACGACGCTGTCTCCACGCTTGCCGGTCCGCCGCCCCTCGCGCGGCCGCTGGAGCCTGCTCCTCGCCCTGCTCGCGGCCTGCGCCGACGACGGCAAGTCGCCGGATCGCCCCGACGAAGGCGAAGAAGAGGAGGAGGAAGAGGAGCGAGCCGAGACGGGCGAGACCGGCGAGGACCCCGAGTCCCTGCCCCTCCGCGCCGAGCCCTGGCTGCGCGAGGAGCTGGACGCGCCGGGCTCGATCACGTTCAACGAGCTCCACTACCACCCCGCCTCCGACGACGAGGTCGAGTGGATCGAGCTGCACAACCCTATGGCGCTGGACATGGACCTCTCCGGCTGGGCGCTCGAGGATGGCGTCTCCTACACCTTTCCCGAGGGCACCGTCCTGGCCGCCGGCGGCTACCTGGTCGTGGCGACGGAGCCCGGCGCGCTCTCCGACGCCACAGCCCTCGGTCCCCTGGAGGGCAGGCTCAACAACGGCGGCGAGCGCGTGACGCTGCGCAACCCGAGCGGCCGCCTCATCGACACCCTCGCCTACGGCACCGACGACCCCTGGCCCGTGGCGCCCGAGGGATCGGGCCTCACCCTGTCCAAGAGCAGCCCCGACGCGGCCAGCGACCATGCGGAGAGCTGGACGTTCAGCGCCGAGCTGGGCGGCACCCCCGGCGCGGAGAACGGCCGGGACCCC
>CAZKWG010001187.1:0-1580 GCA_964556105.1 uncultured Enterobacterales bacterium
CCTCCCCGGGCCGGGCGCAGCCCTGCCTTGGGTCGGGCCGCCTGGCCTCACCCTCCTCCGTGCTGTCCCGTCGCTGGCCGGAACGCCCCGGCCGTCAAACCCATCTACGCACGATCTCGACTGTCTGGGGTCGCTTTTCGCTTGTCGCCGCATGTCGCGCCCAGGGGTTCCAACACCGGATGAGCGCGAGGACGCGACAAGCGCGGGCGTTCCTGCCCTATCACAGACCCCGAGACACCGTTGTGTAGGGTCTACAGTTTCTCACCAGCCGAAAAGCGACAAGCGACCGCGACAAATGCGGCCCGTTTGCGACATGCGCAAACTGCCGACACCAGACAGCTACGCGACAACCGCTTCCGAGATGGCGGTTGCAGGTGCGACAACCGTGAGTGTGTCGTGACGCAGCTCCCCCGCGACATGGGCGACAAGCGAAAGTCCATGCGGGATCTTTCCCTGTTGGGTAGCTTGTCCGTGTGGCTCCCGCCGCTCGGAAGCTGCCCGGAAGGACCTCCCATGCAAGACGGCATCGTGTTCGAGGGACTCGATCTGCTCCTCAACGTCCTGGTGCGACACGCGCCCAACCTGGACTACGTGAGCCTCGATGAGGTGATCCACCGCCAGAAGCGTGTGCAGGCTGCGCGGATCACCTTCTCGCCCATCGATCTCAGCGACTACCTCGACGCCCTCGACGAGGAGCCCGAGCCGGACCCGGCCGACGATGACGACGATGACGACGAGGACATCGACGACGAGCCCACGCAGGAGAGCACGCGCGGGCAGACCGAGCCCACGACGCCGCTCGGCGCGGCGAGCACGCCCGAGCCCCACAACGACGCGCCCGAGCCCGACGACGACACGCTCCGCCTGTGCCGCGCCGTCCTGCTCTGGGTGCAGGACGAGGCGCGCACGGTCATCAAGGGCCGCCCCTACTGCGCCTTCCGCCTGCGCCTGCACGGCCCCAAGGGCGGCTACATGGAGACCCAACAGTTCCGCGCGGAGAACACCGACTACCGCCCGCCGCGCACCCAGCAGGCCGAGCGCCCCGTCACCCCGCCCGAGCAGCCGCCGCCACCGGCGCCGCCGCCATCCGCGCCCCAGCTCCCCGCGGTGGTGCCGCCGCAGCCCCTGGTCGTACACGCGCCGCCCGTCCAGGTCCTCGTGCCGAGCCCGCCGCCGCCCGAGCCCGTCCGCCGCACGCCGGCCGTCGCCATCGCGCTCAGCGGCGGCGGGGAGGGCCAGCTCATCTATCTGGACCCCGACACCATCCCAGAGGCCCGCGTCTGGCGCGCGCTCGGGCAGGCCACCGAGGAGTTCCTCGGCCGTGTGGGTGCGAGCTACGGCAACATCATCGCGCTGCAGGCCCGCACGGTGACGCACCAGGCCGAGCAGCTCGACAAGAGCCAGGCCCTCGTCGAGAACCTCGCCCGTCAGCTCCTGGCGGCCCGCCAGGTCCAGGAGACGGATCAGGCGGGCCTGAAGGCCGACGAGCAGCAGCTCCGCATCCGCGAGGAGCTGGGCAAGACCTTCCTCAACGAGCTGGGCAGCCTCGGCCGCGTCCTGGCCAGCAGCAAGCTGGGCGT
>CAZKWG010001188.1:0-1572 GCA_964556105.1 uncultured Enterobacterales bacterium
GCTTCGAGGTCACCTGGACGCAGAAGTCGCGCAGCCTGACGTTCACCGATCCTGGTATCGGCATGGACACGGAGACGATCCTCACGAAGTTCCTGTCCTTGGGCGAAACCGGCAAGGCCAGCGCCGCAGACTCGGGCGAGGCCGCAGGCGGCTTCGGCGTCGCCAAGGCCGTCATCCTCGGTGTCTCCCGGTCGTTCACCTGGGAGATGCACACCCGCGACAACCTCGCCGTCGCGCGTGGTGCCTACGCAGAAGTCCAGGTCTTTCCAGCCGAGCCTCGGCAGGGGACCACGATCTCCGTCCACGACATCGACCCGGACAGCTACTGGCACTGGGATCGCGCGCGCGGCGACTACGTGGGCCTCGAAGACCGGATCCGCGAGTTGCTCGGCGCCAACGACCTGCCCGGGTTCAAGCTCCTGTTCAACGGCGTGGAAGTAGCACCACTTTTCAGCCGACGTGGGGGCTCCAAGGTCTCGGTCGAGGGTTCGTGGGGCAAGGGCACCTCGGCCGCGATCAAGGCGTACCGGCGGAATCCAGGCGACCGCAGCGGCGCCTACTACATCCGTCTGAACGGCCTCTTCCAATACAAGCACCCGAGCTTCCGAGGCGGCCTCAAAGCCGACTTCGTGATCGACCTCTCGACGACCACGCGCCCGGGTCAGCCCGGCTATCCGCTCAACGCCGCCCGCGACGCGCTGCAGGGCCAGGCCGCCCACGCCTTCCGGGACCTCGCCGAGGAGGTGGAGCGCGAGAATGAGAGCGCGGGCCGCTCGCTGGAGGACGAGGTCTACGACCCCTTCTCCGAGGATCCCGCCGAGCGCGCGGGCGCCGAGGCCCTCGGGCAGCAGCTCGCCAGCGCCTTCCAGGACGAGGCCGTGCGCCGCGCCCTTGCGGCGGCGGCTGGCGGGATCGTGGACTTCTACGCCGAGCGTGAGCGGGCTCCGAACAGGGAGGAGCCGGTCGCGAGCGTCGCCCCGAAGGGCAGCGAGACGGAGAAGGTGGACAGCATCTTCGATCCGGTGCTGCCGGGCGGCTTCAAGGCTGCTGCCATCGAGCCGGACCTCAAGAACCCGGACCAGAACCTCGCGAACGTGATCCGCGCCTTCCTCCAGGAGGCCGACGAGGCCGTCGCCGCCGCGACCCCCAACGGCGCGGATCGCACCTGGGTTGGTCGCCGCGACCGTGGGATCTTCACGCCCGCCATCGAGCTGGCCTTGGAGCGGGTCGAGCGCGGCGAGGCCGATCCGCAGACCGTTGGAGAGGTCGAGCTGGCCATCGAGCGCGCGCTCGACGCGGGCCTGAACCCGGGCGGGGGAGGGCTGTTCCAGGTCGCGGCGGCGCCGAAGGTCCTGGACGCGCTCGACCGGGCCACGGGGCAGAAGAGGGTTCGCAAGAACCCCTTTGGAGCCTACGCGGGCCTACGGATCTCGAAGAAGACCTACGACAAGGCCCGCGCGAGGCGCTTCCTCCAGAGCTACGCGAAGTGGGTGCCGTACCTGCTGGCCTGGGATGGCGTGCTGCGCGTGATCGCCGCCGAGGCTCGGCTGCGCAAGCGCTTCAAGCCCGGGT
>CAZKWG010001189.1:0-1572 GCA_964556105.1 uncultured Enterobacterales bacterium
GATCGCTGACGAGGACGCCGTCTGGCTGGCGACGGCGAGCGGCCTGGTGCGCTACCCCTTGAAGCCCGTCATCCCTGGCGTCTACGTCGCCGACGCGCGCATCGGCGAGACCGCGCCGCGGGCGATCTCGCTGGCGCGCCTGGCGAGCGGACATCTGGTCGGCGTCAGCGGCGGCACGCTGGAGCGCTACCAGGGCAGCGCCGCCAACGGGAGCTGGCCTCTGCCCGAAGGGCTCACGGCGCCTGTGCGGCTCGCCGCCGAGGGCGCAGACCAGCTCTGGCTGGCGCCGGTCAGCGGCGCGCTCCGCCGGGTGAGCCTGGGGGAGACGCTCGCCGAGCTGCAGCGCGTCGAGACCGCCGGCACCGTGTTCTCCGTCGCCGCCGCGCAGGGACGGGTGGCCTGGCTCGAGCTGCTGGAGGCGACGCCGGGCGGGACCGGGAGCTGGAGGGTCCACGTCGCGGATGCCAGCGGGGCGCGGCTGCTCAGCCTGGAGCTGCCCACCTCCGGCAAGCGCGCCTTCGAGGACGCTCAGGACCGCGAGCTGCGGATCTCGCCGGACGGCAGCGTCGTGGCGGTGGGCGGGCGCGGCGCGCTGGGCGCCTGGCGGGTGGACGACGGGGCGGTGGTGCTGGGGATGTAGGGAGGCGGCGCTGGGTTGGGAGCGCGGGCCCGTTCATGTCACCACCACCGCGTCACCATCTCTGCGTCACTGGCGCCTATACTTGATTTCCGTCTTATAGGTGCGCTGATCAGCAGGAAGATCCTGGCAGACCTTGAAGGTCCAGGCCTCCGTGGCCTCCAGGACGGCGAAGCTCGCACCGTTCGCGCAGGCGCTCACCTCGAGCTGGGTGGGCCGCCCACCTTCGTCGAGCTGCATCCAGACCGAACACTGGGCGCGGTCACCTTCGAAGTACGACGGGAACCTGGGAGCCACACGGCTAACCAGCTTGACGCACTCCTCGGCCGGGGGGGCTGCGGTCGGAGAGCGATAGTGCAGGCCCCAGGTGAGCGCGCTCCCGTCATCCTCCAGCACCATCCAGCGGCGCACGCTGACCACCAGCTGGCCCTTCAGAGGCTCCACCGCTCCAAAGCTCCAGGCGAGGGCGGCGCGCTCTACCGCGGCGCGGTGCTCCGCCGGACAGTCGGCGTCTACCACGGGCTCTGGCGTGCCCGCGGTGGGCACGGTCCAGGTGACGCCACAGCTCGCGATTACACCGACAGGTCGAAATGTCTCATCCGCGACAGGGATTCGCGCGACGGTGGGCGGAAGCGGCGCTTCCACGATGACGAGCGACGCGACGTCGCGGGCGAAGGCGAGCGTGCTGAGCAGCACAACGGGGAACATCATGGCGACCTCTTCGGGAGCGGGGACGCACGGAACATAGCACCCTCAGCGGCCGCGACATCCGACCGGGTTCGGACATGGGGAGGGAGATGGAGCCGGCGGGTCGCTGTCATTCAGGATAGGAACGACAACCTGGAGACGCCATGCGCCTGGGCCAGTGGGGCCAATGGGGTCTGAGGTTGCCCCGATCTCGTGGACACTTGTTGATGTAGTCGTCGTTGCAGGAG
>CAZKWG010001190.1:0-1568 GCA_964556105.1 uncultured Enterobacterales bacterium
TGGACGTGGACAGGGCGCTCCAGCGCGCGGGCGCCCCCGAGCCCGTGCCGCTCGAGCCGCCGAGCGATCTGCCCGCCGCGGGCCCCATCGCCGAGGGCGGGCGCAACGCGCACCTGACCAGCCTGGCGGGCGTGCTGCGCCGGCGTGGCGCCGAACACGACACGGTGCTGGCGGCGCTGTCGGCCGAGAACCGGGCGCGCTGCGTGCCGCCCCTGCCCGACGACGAGATCCGCGCCATCACCCGGTCGATCTGCCACTACGACCCCGACTCGCCGCTGCTCACCAAGAACAACACGGACCTGGGCAACGCCGAGCGCTTCGCCGAGTATGTCGAGGACAAGCTGCGCTACGTCCATACATGGGGTGCATGGATGGCTTGGGACGGGCGCCGCTGGAGACATGATCAGTCCGGCTCGGTGTTCCGGCTGGCGCGCGACCTGGTGCGCCTGCTCGCGGCGATGGCCCAGCGCGGGGAGGCCGGCGCCGCCGGCAAGGCGCTGCTCGACCACGCGCTCCAGACCGAGCGTGCGTCCAGGTTCAACGCCATGGTCTCGCTGTCCGCCCACATGCTGCACCTGAGCGTCGAGCGCCTCGACCAGGAGCCCTGGCTGCTCAACGTGAAGAACGGCACGCTCGACCTGCGCACTGGCGTGTTGCGCCCGCACCGCCGCGAGGACTGGCTCACGAAGCTCGCGCCCGTCGTCTTCGACCCGACCGCGACGTGTCCACTGTGGGAGGAGTTCCTGGCGCGCATCATGGCCGGCAACCCGAACCTGCTCCGCTACCTGCAGCGGGCGGTCGGCTACACGCTCACCGGGATCACTGGCGAGCAGGCCCTGTTCTTCCTCTACGGCGTCGGCGCGAACGGCAAGTCCACCTTCATCGAGGTCGTCCGCGCGATGATGGGCGACCACGCCACCGCCGCCGACTTCTCGACCTTCCAACGCCGAGAGACAGACGGGGCGCGCAACGACCTGGCGCGGCTGGCCGGCGCCCGCATGGTCAGCGCGGTCGAGCCCGAGCGCGGGCGCCCCATGGCCGAGAGCGTGGTCAAGCAGATCACGGGCGGCGACCCCATCGCCGCGCGCTTCCTGTTCAAGGAGTACTTTGAGTATACGCCGGTTTTCAAGCTGTGGTGGGCGGCGAACCAGCGCCAGCCCATCACCGGCACCGACTACGGCATGTGGCGCCGCATACGGCTGGTACCCTTCACGGTGACGATCCCTGAGCAGGAGCGCGACCCGACGCTCAAGCAGAAGCTGCTGGCCGAGCTGCCCGGCATCCTCGCCTGGGCCGTGCGCGGCTGCCTGGACTGGCAGAAGGACGGGCTCGGCACGCCGCCCGAGGTGCGCGAGGCGACCGAGGACTACCGCGAAGCGATGGACCCGCTCGGCGGATTCCTGGCGGAGCACTGCGCGATCGAGCCGGGCGCCACCGCGACGGCCAAGGAGCTGTACGCCGCCTACCTGAAGTGGGCCGAGGCGAACGCCGAGCAGGCGATCACCCAGCGCACCTTCGGCGCGCGGCTGGCGGAGCGCGGGCTCCAGAACGCCAAGGGGGCGCGGGGC
>CAZKWG010001191.1:0-1532 GCA_964556105.1 uncultured Enterobacterales bacterium
TGCGTGCCCACCGGCACGGCCTGCACGAGCGCTGCGAGCGCACCCAGCGGCACCAGCGCCTCCTGTGGCCCCGCCGGCCGGTCCGCGAGCCCGCGCAGCGCCCACCCCAGCAGGCGCAGCGGCGTGCCTCCCAACGCCCGATTCAGGCCCGCGACCAGGAGCAGGCTACCGTGGACCAGCGAGGGCAGGCACCCCGTGATCACCGACAGTGCGGGCATCAGGAGGCCGGCAGCCAGGGTAACGCGGCCCAGGTTCTCCAGGCGCAGGCCGCCCGTCAGCAACAGGAGCAGGTGGCTCCCGACGGCGTGGGGGTTGGTCAGCACTTCACCAAGATAGTTGAGCTTCTGCCTCGCAAAGGTGTTGAGCACGAAGGGCAGCGCCGCCGCGAAGAGCACCAGCACGGCGTCCAGCGCGAGGCCGAGGGCGACGCGCGGCCCTCGCGGGTCCTGGAGGAGCCGATGGAGCACCGTTCGGGTCGTGAGCAGCGCCAGCAGGTCGAAGATCAGGTTGAACGCGGCCAGCGGCGCGGTCACTGGAGCGGAGAGCTGCGCGGCGGACAGTGCTGCATCGGCACTCCCCGCGCCGCCTACCTGCGTCGCCAGGCTCCACGCCCACAGCGCCGCCAGAGGCAACATGGTGCCGGTGCCCACCAGGGCGGAGACCGCCACAGAGCGCCAGCTCAGCAGCTTCTCCCCATAGATGCGATTCAACACGCGCTCAGAGACCGCCAGGATCTCGCCCGCTGTCGCCCGCGCCAGCCAGGCGCCGCGTTGGTAGATTGCGCCCGCCGTGAACACCAGCTCGGCCCGGCGGGCGAGCTGCGCTACGCCGAACGCGAGCGCCAGGGCGGCGAGGCCGACCACGGTGACCCACCACAGCGGGCCTTGGAACCCATCGAGCCAGCCCCAGATCCCCAGCCCGACCGCCCCCAGCCCGCCCAGCAGGTTCAACCCGCTGTACAGCGCCGCCTGGGCGGGGTGGTCGCCGGTCAGGCGCTCGATGGCCTTGGGGCGCCTCAACGGGTACGTCAACACGGTGTCGTCCAGGGGCACCGTCACCAGGCGCGTCTTCTCCTGCGGGCCTGGGGGCTCGGCGGCGCGCTCGGCGTCCTCGATCTCGGCGACCAGATCCAGCGCCGCCCGCACGAAGGGCGAGCGACGGGCGCTGGCCGACCAGAACACCCACACCTCCTTCGCCGCCTTCAGCTCCGCACGCAGCGCCGCCCGCGCCTCAGGCGTCGATGGCGCAGCCACCCGGGGAGTGAGGTCGCCCTTCAGCCGGTAGATGGCGCTCATCGCGATGGTCCGTGGCCGCACCGCGGCCTCGTCCTCCGGCGACCACAACAGCGCGACGGCCAGGTCCTGGCGGTCGTCTCTGCCCTCGCCGTAGTAATTGTTCTGGACGTTGCCCGTCCCCTGCTGGCTCGGGCCGTGATTGTGGACAGTCCCGTAGGTCGGGCCGGGCGGCGGTGGCGGGAGAGGATCCTGTGGCATCTCCAGGGAGAATAGCACCAGGTGTGTGTGTGTGATAGG
>CAZKWG010001192.1:0-1528 GCA_964556105.1 uncultured Enterobacterales bacterium
ACCCGGTGGTGGCCGAGGCGGTGCAGGCGGACAGGCTGGACCTGCACGCCTGGGTCTACGATCTGCGCGGGGCGAAGCTGGTGATCTACAACCCCGCGACGAAGCGCTTCGAGACGCCGGCGATCGGCGTCTGAGGTCGATCGGCTCGCTCAGCCCGCGGTGGCGGCGGTCAGGGCGGCGTGCTCGTCCCACAGCGCGCTGGGCAGGCGCTCGCCGAAGGTGGCCAGCCAGGCCTTGTGCTCCTGCGCCTCGGCGGCCCAGGCCTCGTGGTTGACCTCGAGCAGCGTGGCCAGGGTCTCCTCGGTGATGCCGAGCCCCTCCAGATCCAGCGCGTCCGCCGTCGGGACGAAGCCGACCGGGGTCTCCACCGCCCCGCCGCGCCCGGCGCAGCGCTCCAGCACCCACTCCACCACCCGCAGGTTGTCGCCGTAGCCCGGCCAGAGGAGCTTGCCGTCCTCGCCCGTACGGAACCAGTTCACCCCGAAGATGCGGGGCGGGTTGGGGATGACCTCGCCCATGGTCAGCCAGTGGGTGAAGTAGTCGGCCATGTTGTAGCCGCAGAACGGCAGCATGGCCATGGGATCGCGGCGCAGGACGCCGACCTTGCCCGTGGCGGCCGCGGTGGTCTCGCTGCCCAGCGTGGCGCCCAGGTAGGTGCCGTGCTGCCAGTCGCGGGCCTCGTAGACCAGCGGGATGGTGCGCGGGCGGCGGGCGCCGAAGAGGATGGCGCTGATGGGCACGCCGCGCGGATCCTCCCACTCTGGCGCGATGGAGGGGCACTGCGAGGCCGGCACCGTAAAGCGGCTGTTCGGCTGCGCGGCCTTCTCGCCGCTCTCCTTGGACCAGACGCGCCCGCGCCAGTCGAGCATGCCCGGCTGAGGCTCGGCCGGGTGGCCCTCCCACCAGACGGTGCCGTCGGGCTGCAGCGCGACGTTCGTGAAGATGGCGTTGCGCTTCAGGGTCGCCATGGCGTTGGCGTTGGTCTTGTTGCTGGTGCCAGGCGCCACGCCGAAGAAGCCATACTCGGGGTTCACCGCCCACAGCCGACCATCGGGCCCGGGGCGCAGCCAGGCGATGTCGTCGCCCACCGTCCAGACCTTCCAGCCCTTCGCCGCCAGCGCCGGAGGCGGCACGAGCATCGCCAGGTTCGTCTTGCCGCAGGCGCTGGGGAAGGCGCCGCAGACATAGTGTCTCTCGCCGGAGGGCGTCTCGATGCCGAGGATGAGCATGTGCTCGGCCATCCAGCCCTCCTGGCGGCCGAGCCAGGAGGCGATGCGCAGGGCGAGGCACTTCTTGCCGAGCAGGGCGTTGCCGCCATAGCCGGAGCCGATGCTCCAGATCGTGTTCTCCTCGGGGAAGTGGCAGATGAAGCGCCGCTCCGGGGAGAGGTCGCCCAGCGAGTGCAGGCAGCGCGTGAACTCCGAGCGCCCGCCGAGGTGGCGCCAGGCCACGTCGCCCATGCGCGTCATGATGCGCATGTTCAGCACGACGTAGACGCTGTCGGTGATCTCCACGCCCACCTTGGAGA
>CAZKWG010001193.1:0-1522 GCA_964556105.1 uncultured Enterobacterales bacterium
GGGCGGATGAGGCGCATGGTCCCCAGCCCCGCGCTTGTGAGCCCGATCCCGCCGAGGACCGTGTTGAGCACGCCTGAGGCCATCAGGGCATCGGCGGCCTGCTGCTGCCCAGGATCCAGGACGTTGTCGGCACCCGTCCCGAGCGCGTAAAGGCTTCCTCGCTCGAAGTCCTCAAGGCCTGTCACCACCTGGTGGGCGCTGAGCCCGACGCCCAGGGCCAGGGCACCTGTGGCCCCGAGGGCGGTGGTCGGCGGGAACACGACGAGCAGGAGCAGGCCGACTGTGGCCGCGCCGACCACGGCAGCCTCCACGACCTCCCACTGCTCCGCGGACGCGATCTCCGCCTCGACGGCCTCGCGCACGTCCTGGTCCGCCAACGGGAGCAGATCGCGGACGATGGGCCTGAGCTCCAGATAGTCGAAGGACGGCTCCTCGATCCGGTCGCTGAAGGTCTTATAGTCCTCTTGCCGACCATGAATGCGCCGCTTGATGTCGGAGAGCAGCGCAGAGGAGGAGTCCGTGCGCCCTAGCGTCTCTGGCGGGAGCACCTTGTACCCCTCGGGACCGAGCGCCTGGAGCATCGGCTGGATCGAAGCGATCAGCGCGCCGGCCTCCTGTGTGGCGGAGCCCGGCTCGCCTGCGGACGCGGAGGGCGGCGCGGCTCCGGGTGGAGCCTCCCGCCGGAGCGTCTGAAGCGGCGTGAACAGCCTGCGGCCGGACTCCCGAAGGCGGGCGTCACTCTCAGCTGCCTGAACTCCGAAATGACAACCTGAGCAGGCATGGAGCTCGCCGCCCATCTGCTTCTCGATGACCCAGCGCTGGCCCGGACCGGAGGTGTTCAGCCACTGCTCCGCGAGCGCCTGCTCTGCCAGCCCGGACTGCGACGCCCGGTCCAAGACCATCTGTGCCTCCTGGGCATGCACGCTCGCCTGAACCTCCTCGGGCGAAAGATTCTTCGTCAGCTCGACCAGCCAGTCGTCGAGGGTGGCGCGGTTCTGAGCCATTCGCACCTGGCCCGCGCTCTTCACGAGCTCCACGAACAGCCGCAGGCGGGTCGGCAGAGGTGCCACGATCCCCATGGAGTAGCCAATATGCTCCACGACAGACACGGGGACCTGAGGCTGCCCTCGGAGGAGCCTGGTCGGGTTCACCTGCCCCGGCTCCACGTCGAATTCGAACTCGAAGCTCTGATCCTGCGTGCCGGAGGACCCGAAGTCGAAGTGGAAATCGTTGCCGCTGGTTGTCACGTTGACGGTGTATTCGTCGATGGGCACCGAGCAGGTGTCGAGGTGATAGCCATGGCTGCCCGTGGCGGTCTCGAAGACGATCACGTCTTCCTCGCAGGATATCCGCACAGCCAGCACAGGGCCTTCCCCTCTGGCTCTCTCATCTTCCTCGCCGAAGCGGCGCAGCACGGGTCCTTCGGTGCACCCCAGACGAATCGGCCCCCCTGCGTAGGGTCGGGCCCCCTTCTGCTGCAGCACATGGGTGAGCTCGTGCGCCAGCAGGCGCTGCCCCGCGG
>CAZKWG010001194.1:0-1519 GCA_964556105.1 uncultured Enterobacterales bacterium
GAAGCCGCCGATGACGCGGTTGCCCGTGACGTTGGGCCCGCAGACCATGGTGCAGGTATAGGGCCAGTGGTCCTTGCCGTCCGTGGCGTTGAGCTGAGGCGTGCGCCCCATCTCGGAGAGGACGACCACGACCGTCTCGTCGGCGAGCGTGTCCGTGTGCTCGCCCGGCTGGGCGGCCAGCAGGTCCATCAGCGAGACGAGGCCCGAGAAGAGGTTCTCGAAGTTCGAGCTCTGATAGACGTCGTTCTGCGTGTGGGTGTCCCAGCCGTAGCCGGTCGAGAGCGTGATCGTGCGCGAGATGCCCAGGGTCAGCGCGTCCACCGCCATCCGCACCTGGGTCGGGAAGCTGCTGCCGCCGCTCCAGTCCATGACGTTGAGCAGGTTCTTCAGCTCGCCGCCGCGCTCGACCGCGCGGTAGTAGGCCGCGAGCTGCTCGACGTCGCGGGCGGTGCTGGCGCCAGCGGCGACGGCCGCGGCCCGGCGCGCCATGTAGCTGTCCAGCAGGTCCTCGGAGCGGGAGTTGGGTCCGCCGACCGGGACGTCGCTCCACTCGCGGATATCGCCCGAGAGCAGCCCCTCGAGCTGGCCGCTGGAGCCGGTGCGCGTGACCATCGCGCCGAGATCGCCCGGGAAGGAGGGCCCGGCGACGACGAGCTGCGGCAGCGAGAACTCGCTGGAGCGCGCCGAGGCGATGACCGAGGGCCAGTCCGAGCGGGTGGTGGCGGTCGTGCCCGTCATCGAGAGGCGCAGACAGTTGTCGTGCGCGATCGACGGCACCAGGATGCCGTTGATGAACAGGGTCCGCTCGTACCACTTCTCCAGGAACCCGCGCACGGAGGGCCGATCGGCGCTGTCCACGAAGGTCAGATCGCCGATGGTGGCACTGTCCGCGAGGCGCTCCATGTCGAAGGCCGGGTTGTCGAACTCCGCAGCGAAGACGCGGGTAGGGTCCCATCCGCCGTAGTTCACGACGAAGATGAACTTGAGGTCGGAATTGCTCGGCGTTGCCGCGCGCGCAGCCCGCGAGGGCAGAAGCCCCGTGGTGGCTGCGGCGGCGGCGGACGCGCCCAGGAAGGTGCGACGCGTGAACATGGTGCCTCCCGACTCAGTAATAGAGGAAGTCTGGATCGCGGAGCAGGACGCTGACCACGCCTGCCCAGGCGTCCTCGATGTTGCCTTCGGCGGCGTAGAGCTCGGACCAGAGCTGGAGGTTGGCCTCCACCTCCTGCCCGTCCGCGTCCACCCGGTTTCCGAGGATCTGCCAGTGCAGCTTCTGAATCTGCGCCACCATCCGCTCAGGGTTGGAGGTGGGCGTCTCGAGGAAGTCGATCTCCGTGAACAGCCGGGCGTTCGAGAGATCGGCGTGATCCTGCTCGACCACGTACCAGGCGGCCGACTCGGCCAGCCGCGCATGGACCAGCAGCATCGTCGCCGTGGCCTCCGTCGCCGCGCTGGTGACGAACTCCCCGTCCACCCCACCGGCCAGCGTGCGCAGGCCGTAGGTGTCCGTGGTCATCAT
>CAZKWG010001195.1:0-1508 GCA_964556105.1 uncultured Enterobacterales bacterium
TCGTCCAGGATCGGCGCGCGGAGGTGATACCAGCCGCTGGCCGCCTTCTCCTCGATGGTGGCGGGCTCGGCGGTGCGCCAGGGACGCTCGGCGAGTGCGGCGCGGCGCTCGGGAGAGCCTGGCGCGGGCAGTTCGGCGAGGTAGCGTGACCAGCGCTCCTCCGAGGGCTTCTGGAGGTGCAGGAAGCGGAGCTCGTGGCGCATGCAAAATCGCCGGACGCGGGGAAGGAGCGCCATCGTGTGCGCCCACTCGGCGCCAGGGTCGGCGAAGACCACCGCGTCGATGTCCTCGGGCGCCAGCGCGTGGCCTTCGGCGACGAGGCGACCCTCCACCAGCAGGCCGAGCATCGCCAACGAGTCCCGCCCCATCCCGAGGTTCAGCGTGATGATCCGCTCGCGACCGATGCTCGCGGGCAGCATGATCGAGGCCAGCGCCGCGCCTGCCAGCGCCACCAGGCGCGCCCGATGCCGCACCATGAACCCGGACAGATCGTTCGCCGCGAGCCCGAGCGGCGGTCGCGCGACGAGCAGCCGCTCCGCGGCCTCGATGAGCGCGCTCGGGTTCATGGCGCACCCCAACGATCACGGCAGGGTCGCGTTAGACGAGCAGAGAGGTCACCCCGACCTCGCAGGAGGACACCATGAAGATCCGCACGAGCATCAAGGCTGGTCCCACCATCGGCATGGCCTGAGCCAGCGAACCGAGGAGACACGCCATGAAGATCCGTTCCAACGTCCGCGCAGGCATGGACGACTGGGAATCCCCGGTCACCTGAACGAAGCGCTCGGAGGGCGGTCCTCACGCCGCCCTCCCGAGCGCGCCTGCGGCGATCTTCACGAGCCGGGCGTGGTTCCTGGACAGGAAGCGCTCGATGTCGTCGGCCGAGAGGCCCGGCGGGGGGCTCTGGCGTAGGGCACTTCCGGCAAGGTCGATCAGCTCGCCGGCCCGCTGGTGCCGCTGCTGAGACGCGAACCAACGCCGGAGCGCGCCTGCCCTGTGCTGGAGGTCGTTCGACACGCCGGCCTTGAGCGCGTCCCAGCGGGCGGCGCGATCCCAGGCCACCGAGTCCACACTCTCGATGCGGTCGCCGTAGCGGCCGAGATGCTGAAGGGACGCCGTCTTCACGCCGAACAGGTGCAGGCGGGTGCGCTCGGGAAGCGCGGCGTGCAGCGCGTCGAGGACCGCGATCAGGCCCTCGGGACCGTGCAGCGATCGCCGGCACACGGAGCCGACACCGACCAGCTCGGGCAGCCCTGCCTGCGCGCGGTGCCAGCCCGCCTCGCAGCCCGAGGTGTCCGTACCCGGACAGCTACATCCATGCGTGGAGTCGATGGTCTCCGCGAGGGCCTCGGCGCAAGCGAGGTAGTCGTCAGGCGTCCGACCTTGCAGAATCGGCATCGGATCAGGCACGTCCCGCTCACCCTGGTCGCGCCATCCCTCCAGCTCGGAGAGCGTCTCGCCATACGCCGCGACCGTCGCCCCGATCCGCGCCTCCACCTCCGCACGAT